>JAEZHS010000230.1 GCA_023436825.1 Pseudomonadota bacterium
CATCTTCGGGTTCTTCCCGAGGGCAAGCCGCGCCTGGGTGACCAGCATCGAGTTCTTCAAGACCCTCACGCCCAAGCCCAAGTCGGTGGCGATCATTGCCACCAACGACGCCTTTTCCAAGCTGAACGCCCAGGCGGCGGCGGCCGGATGCAAGGAGATCGGCCTGGAGGTGGTGGACCTGCTGCAATTGCCGGAGCAGGTCAGCGACGCCTCGAGTGCGCTCGCGACCGTCCGCGCGAAGACGCCGGACATCCTGATCACGACGACGGTCGATCAGAACTCGCTGGTGATCGTGCGCCAAATGATCTCGACCGACACCAACGTGCCCCTGCTCTACCAATTCCTCGGACCACAGCTGCCGATGTACCGCGAGACCCTGGGGGCGAAGGCGACGGGGGTGATCATGCAGCTGCCATGGGACGCGCGGATCGACTTCAAGGACCCGATCTTCGGCAGCACCAAGTCGTATATCGACTATTACAACAAGACCAACACCCGCCCGCTCAGCTACCACACGGTCGGTGCCTCGGCCTGCATCACCACCTACGTCGAGGCGATGAAGACGGCAGGCGGCCTGGATCCGGCCAAGGTGCGCAATGCGCTTGCCGCCACGAACATCACGACGGCCTTCGGTCCCGTGAAGTTCTCGCCGGACGGCGATGGCGACGCTGTCGTCATGGGCGCGAAGATCGGGCAGGTGCAGAGTGGCGAAGTGCAGGTCGTGTTCCCGACCGACCTGAAGACCGCCAACGTCATCTACCCCACGCCTGCCTGGGCGAAGAAGGGCTAGCACCGGCGCGGCAAGGAGCCATGAACGCGACACTCCTACTCCAGACCCTGGTCGACGGGCTGATACTGGGGGGCATCTTCTCGCTCTCGGCGGTTGGATTCTCCCTGATCTTCGGCGTGCTGGGCGTCGTCAACCTGGCGCACGGCGTCTTCATCCTGGGCGGGGCCTATCTCGGCCTCTGGCTCAAGGGCGCCTTGGGCCTGGATCCCCTGATCGCGATTCCCGTCGTCTTCCTCGTGCTGTTCGCGATCGGCGCCGCCCTGCAACGAACGCTGGTCTCGACCGCCATCCAGCGCGGCTCGTTGATGACCAGCCTGCTGATCACCTTTGGCGCCAGCCTGATCCTGCGTGACGTTCTGATCCTGGCCTTTGGTCCGGATATCCATTCCCTCTCGTCGAGCTGGCTGCTTCAGACCTTCCACGTCGGCGGCGTCGTGGTCGATGGTGCGAGGGCCACCGGACTGATCGCGAGCCTCGTGCTGCTGGGCGTGCTGGCGCTCGCCCTGCACGCGATGAAGGTCGGCCGCGCCATCCGCGCTACCGCGCAGCAGAGCTTTGCGGCCGGTTTGTGCGGCGTCGATGCCGACCGCATCTACACACTGACTTTCGGCGTCTCGGCCGGATTCGCCGGCGCCTCCGGCATCATCGTCGGCATGATCAATCCCTTCTCGCCGTTCGACGACGCCTACTGGACGCTGAACGCCTTCGTCACGGTGGTGCTTGGCGGTGTCGGCAGCCCCATCGGCGCGTTGCTGGGCGGCCTGTTGCTGGGCGAGATCAGCACGCTGTCGTCGCAATATATCGGGCCGCGCTTCCCCAATGTCTTCATCTTCTGCGCATTGCTGCTGATGTTGATCGTCCGCCCCAACGGCCTGCTGGGCAACGCCTACAAGGCATCCGTCTAGTGGGCCCCTTCAATACACACATCCCGGCAGCCGTCTGGGTGCTCTCGGCGCTGGCGCTGGCCGCCGCGCTGGCCCTGCCGTTCGTGCTGCCACCCTTCCATCTTCGGCTGGCGCAGCAGATCCTGCTGTTCGGCGGCATGGCCGTCGGCTGGGGGCTTCTGGGCGGCTTCACCAACTACTGGAGCTTCGGCCACACGGCTTTTTTTGGACTGGGTGCCTTTGCCGCCGGTCTGCTCGGCCAGCAACTCGATCCCACGCTGTCGGTGAGCATGCGCCTGCTGATCGGGCTGGCCTTCGCGGTCGGTCTGGCGTTGATCGCCGCCGTCGCGATCGCCATTCCGGTGCTGAAGCTACGCGGCATCTATTTCGCGATCGCCATGCTGGCCTTCGCCGAGATCCTGGGCGAGGTCACCAAGACCTTCGATTCCTTTCACGGCACGACTGGCTTCCCCTTGCCGGCGCTGATGGTACCGGGACTGACCAAGGTGCAGCTCTTCTACTTTCTGTTCCTGGCGCTCTTCCTGGCGAACGTCGCCATTTTCGTGTGGCTGCGACGCTCGCGGATCGGCATGGGACTGACCTGTGTCGGCCAGGACGAGGACACAGCGGCCATGCTGGGGATCCCGACTGAGCGCTACAAGCTCATCGCCTTCGTGCTGAGCGCCGTGCTGACCGCGATTGGCGGCGTGCTCTACGGCTATAGCCTGGGCTTCATCAGCACCGGCTCGGTCTTCCGCATCGACATCAGCCTCAATCTGATTCTCTACAGCATGCTGGGCGGCATCGGCACGGTTCTGGGTCCGATCGTCGGCGCGGCGATCATGATCGTGCTCACGCAGGTCGTGCTGGGTGACCTGCTCGACATGCACATGGCACTGACCGGCGCGGTCCTGATCGCCATGGTGATCCTGGCGCCCAAGGGGGCGATGGGCCTGTTGCAGAAGGTTTGGCATCGCTACCGGCCGGTGGCGGAAGAGGGGCGGCCGTGACGATCCTCGCCGTCGAAGGTCTGACCAAGCAGTTCAAGGGCCTGCGCGCGATCCAGGACCTGTCCTTCGCCGTCGAGCGGCAGAGCATCACCAGCATCGTCGGCCCCAATGGCGCCGGCAAGTCGACGCTGTTCAACATGATCTCCGGCTATCTCAAGCCGACAGCCGGACGCATCCTGTTCGAGGGCAGCGAGATCACCGGCAAGCCGCCGCATCTCGTCTGCGGGTTGGGCATCGCGCGCGCTTTCCAGATCGCCAAGCCCTTTCCCGAACTGTCGGTCGAGAAGAACGTGCTGGTCGCGGCGACCTTCGGCCGGCTCGGACCGCGCGATCCGCAGGCCACGACCGATCGGGCGATCGAGATCTGCCATCTGACGGCCTGGCGGCATCAGCCGGCCGCGGCGCTCAGCATCGGCAACCTGCGCCGGCTCGAGCTGGCGCGCGCCATCGCCGCGCGGCCGACGCTGTTGCTGGCCGACGAGCCCTGTGCCGGGCTCAACGACACCGAGACGCGCGAGGTGATCGGTGTGCTGTCGACCATCCGCGAGTCGGGCGTGACCGTGCTGCTTGTCGAACACGACATCAAGGCGGTGCGGCGCGCCTCCGACCGCGTCGTGGTCATCGAGGCCGGACGGAAGATCGCGGACGGCACCGCAAACCAGGTCTTCTCGGACCAGGCCGTGATCGACGCCTATCTCGGGACGGCCGCCCCATGAGTGCGCCTTTGGCCAGTCCCGTCGCGTCACCCGACGGCGGCCTCGTGCTGCAGGGCATCGATTTCGCCTATGGCGGCGCCCGCGCGCTGAACGGCGTCTCGCTCGCCGTGCCGGCGGGCGGCGTCGTGGCACTGCTGGGCTCGAACGGCGCCGGCAAGACGACCACCGCCAAGGTCATCGCGGGTGCGCTCCGGCCGGCCCAAGGTACGATCACCTTCGAGGGCCAGCCGATCGCCGGCCTGCCGTCGCATCAGGTGATGCGCCGGGGCATCGTCCTTGTGCCCGAGGGCCGGCTGGTCTTCGCGCAGATGACCATCCAGGACAACCTGATGATGGGCGCCTACAAGGAGAATCGTCGCGCCCGCGTGGCCGAGCTGCTGGAACAGAACTATGCGACTTTCCCGCGCCTGAAAGAGCGGCGACACCAGCTTGCGGGCTCGCTGAGCGGCGGCGAACAGCAGATGCTGGCGATCGCCCGCGGCCTGATGGGCGAGCCGCGGCTTCTGGTGCTCGACGAGCCGTCGCTCGGCATCATGCCCAAGCTGGTGCAGGAGATCTTCGCCCTGATCCGACGCATCGCCGACGGCGGCGTCTCGATCCTGCTGATCGAGCAGAATGCCCGCGCTTCGCTCGAGCTGGCCGCCTACGCCTATGTGCTCGAGAAGGGCAAGATCATCCTTCAGGGCGAGGGTTCGCGCCTGCTCGCGGACGAGTTCGTGCAGAATGCCTACCTCGGCACCGACGCCTGAACGCGTTGACGGATCGGAGGACAAGCCATGTCGTCGATGACCTCGCCGCGGCTGCATAGGGCGGCCGACACCCTGGTGAAGCAGAGCTTCGCGGTCGCGCCCGGCGAAAGCGTGCTCATTACCGGCGACGACCGCACCGAGATGCGGCTGCTCGATGCGGTGGCGGCCAGCGTCGCCCGGGCCGGGGCGCGGCCGCTGATCGCGATCGCGCCATCCTTGCCCTACCAGGGCGGCCTGTCCGACCCTTACGTCGGCGATGCGCTCAAGGCGGCCGTCGTCGCGGCCGATGTCTGGTTCGACTTCTGCTTTCCCTATCACGCCGGTTCGGGCGCGCATTCGGCCGCCATGGCGGCCAAGCGATGCCGCTATTGCCTGCTGTCGATGTCGTCGGCCGAGAGCTTCGAGCGGCTCTATGGCTGCGTCGACTATCCGGCAATGCTGGAGTTCAACATCGCACTGGCCGAATATTTCGGTCAGGCGGCGGGGGAGACCGTGCGCTTCACCTGCCCGCGCGGCACCGACGTGCGGCTGACGCTCGACAAGATCAAACTGGTCCGCCAGCGTGTCTGCAACGAGCCCGGGATGCATACCGTGCCCGGCACGCAGAGTTTCTACCCGATCATGGAGAGCGTCGAAGGCCGGATCGTCATCCAGGCCCTGTTCGACGAGTACTATCGCGCGCTGCGCCAGCCCATCGTCATCGAGGCGGCCGGCGGCATCCGCGGCTTCAGCGGCGGCGGCGCCGAGGACCGCCTGAGCTTCGAGCGGGCGCTGCGCCGGGCCAGCGGCACCAACAACTACGGCAACTTCGTCCACTTCACCTTCGGCTTCCATCCGGCTGCGGCCTGGACCCGCCGGCAATTCATCGAGGACATCCGCGTTCCGGGCAGCAATGCGATCGGCATGGGGTTGCCCTGGTGGGAGCCGGGTGGTGGGGAGAACCATCCCGACGGTATCGTGCTGGACCAGTCGCTCTGGGTCGGCGACAGGCAGATTGTCGATGGCGGCATTTTCGTCGGTCCCGAGTCGCTGATGCGGTTGCATGCCGCCATGGAGCGCCGGCTCGACTGAAGGCTTTGCCGGCAGCCTGATGGGAGATGCTCGCTGATGCACAAGATCGATGCCTCGCGCCTGGACCTCGCCCGGCAGTTCCGCGACCAGCCGTTTGGTCCGCACAGCGCTGAGCTGCAGAAGGTCCTGAAGATCCTGCGCTGGGATCCGATCGACGACCGGATCATCGCGGTGCAGCCTGAGCGCGGCGCTCGTTGGCAGCTGGCGCGCAGCACCGGCCGCAAGGGCAGCCCGATCGAAATATTCGAAGGTCCCGGCTTTGCCACTCCCGCCGAGGCGCAATGGGCGATCTTCCGCGCCCGCTGGGAGCGCCACACCGGACAGGCGCTGCAGTTGGACGGCGACGCGCCCTTACCGACGAAGGGCCGGCTCGCTACCGATCTCAGCCGGCGCGCGGTCCTGGGCTATGCCGATCGCTTCAGCGTCGAGGCCGGCGGGCGGATCGCCTTCAAGGTCAGCGCGGATGCGTCCTATCGGGTGGCGATCGAGCGTCTGCGCTGCGGCGACGAGACCGGCATCGGGCTGAAGACGACGCCGGTCGAGACGCCGGTCAATCGCGACTATCCGGGACGCCGGCAGGCGGTCTCCTGCGGGTCCTACGTCCAGATCGATGACGGCGAGGCCTTCGCACTGACGAGCTTTACCATGCTGGCGCACATCTGGCCGACGGCGCCGGCCATGGGGCGCCGACAGGTGGTGATGGGCGGCCGGGGCTTTACTCTCTTTCTCGATGGCAAGGGCCGGCTGTCCCTGCAGGTTGGGGCCGCCGTCGCGGCCGTTGGGTCGGCGGTGCTGGAACGGCACTGGTACCTCGTTGCGGCCAGCTTCGATGCGGCGACCGGCGAGGGGTGGATCGGCCAACGGCCGATCCTTGCCTACGCAGCGCCGGGTGACACGAAGGCCGAGACACAGGCGCGCCTCGGGGTACGGCCGGAGGGTGAAGGCTTTCGCATCGCCGCTGGTTTCGGTGACGGGGACTCAGTCGACGCTCTCTACAATGGGAAGATCGACGGGCCGGTCGTGGCCGCGCGCACGCTGTCGACGGCGGAACGGAGCGCGTTGCTTGCGGCGGGGCAGATGCCGGATTTCGGTGCCGAGCTTGTCGCGGCATGGGACTTCAGCCGCGAAATGTCCGGTACGCGCATCATCGATACGTCGCCGGGCGCGCGGCACGGTCACACCGTCAACCTGCCGACCCGGGCGATGAAGGGCCATAACTGGGACGGCAGCGAGTACAACTGGCGACACAAGCCGGAGCACTACGGCGCCATCCATTTCCACGACGACGATCTGTACGACTGCGGCTGGGAGACCGACTTCACGTTCGAGGTTCCGGCCGACTTGGCGAGCGGCCTGTACTGCGCCCGCCTGATCTGCGGCAGCGACGAGGACTACGTGCCCTTCGTCGTTCGGCCGCCGCGCGGCACGGTGCGTGCGCCGCTGGCGCTGCTCCTGCCCACGGCCAGTTACTGGGCCTACGGCAACACTCATCATCATCTCGAATGGCGCGAGGGCGAGAATGTCCGCGGCGTCTTCACGACCGTCGACGCCACCACGCTCTTCCTGCACGAGCATCCCGAATACGGCTGCTCGCTCTACGACCATCACGGTGACGGCAGCGGTGTCTGCCATGCCTCGCGGCTCAGGCCCGTGCTCAACATGCGGCCACGCGAGCGGCTCTGGCAGTTTCCCGCCGACACCCACGTCACGGATTGGCTGGAGGCGAAGGGCATCGCCTACGACGTCATTACCGAGGACGATCTCGAAGCCGAAGGCGAGGCGCTGCTGAGCGGCTATCGCTGCGTGATGACCGGTACGCATCCCGAATACCCGTCGAAGCGCATGCTCGACGCCTTCGCCGCGTTCCAGAACGGCGGCGGACGCTTCATCTATCTCGGCGGCAACGGCTTCTACTGGCGCACCTCCTATCATCCCGAGCTGCCGGGCGTGATCGAGATGAGACGCGCCGAGGATGGCATCCGGAGCTGGGCCGCGGAGGGCGGCGAGTACTATCACAGCTTCACCGGCGAGCTGGGCGGCATGTGGCGCCGCATGGGCCGTGCACCGCAATCGGTCGCCGGCGTCGGCATGACCGCGCAGGGCTTCGACCTTTCGACATACTTCGAGCGGACGCCGGCGAGCTTCGACGCGCGCGTGGCCTTCGCCTTCGAGGGGATCGGCAGGGACGAGCGCATCGGCGCGTTCGGGCTGATCGGCGGCGGTGCCGCCGGCTGGGAAGTGGATCGCGCCGATGCGCGCCTCGGCACACCGCCCCATGCGCTGGTCGTCGCGACGGCGACGGATTTCACCGCCTCCTATCACTGGATGAAGGAAGAGCTGACGCACACCCATTCGGCGATCACAGGCGAGACCTGCCCGCTCGTGCGCTGCGACATGATCTTCTACGAGACCCCGAACGGCGGCGCGGTCTTCTCGACCAGCTCGATCGCCTGGGCAGGCGCGCTGGCCCACAACGACTACGACAACAACGTCTCGCGCATCACGGCGAACGTCATCCGCCGCTTCGTCGACCCGAAAGCGTTCTGAAAGAATACCGAGTATGTCCAGTGCCCCCGCGAACGGTCCTCTGAGCGGCATCAAGGTGGTCGAAATGGGGGCGTTCATCGCCGGCCCTTTCTGCGCCCAGCTTCTGGCCGATCTGGGGGCGGAGGTCGTCAAGCTCGAGCCGCCTGGCGCGGGCGATCCGATGCGCCAGTGGGGCGCCGAGAGGACAACGGCCGGCCGTCCGCTCTGGTGGTCGATCATCGCGCGCAACAAGAAGAGCCTGACCTTGGATCTTCGTCAGCCCGCGGGGCAGGAGATTGCACGTGCCCTGATCGGCCAGGCCGACGTGTTGATCGAGAACTTCCGTCCGGGAATGCTCGAGCGCTGGAACCTGTCGCCGGAGTCGCTGCGCCAAGCGACGCCGGACCTGGTCGTTGCCCGCGTTTCCGGTTTCGGCCAGGACGGACCGTATTGCAGCCGGCCGGGCTTCGGCGCGATCGCCGAATCGATGGCGGGGCTGCGCCACCTCACCGGGTATCCCGGCGAAGTGCCGGTGCGTGTCGGCATCTCGATCGGCGATTCACTGGCAGGCCTCTACGGCTGCATCGGCGTGCTGGCCGCGCTATGCGCGCGAGGACGCAGGACAGCCGGTGGCCAGGTCGTCGACGTCGCCATCGCCGAGAGCGTGCTCGGCGTGCTGGAAAGCGTCGTCGCGGAATATGCCGCCACCGGCGTCGTGCGCCAGCGCACAGGTCCGGTTCTGCCGCGCATCGCGCCGTCGAACCTCTATCCCACGCGTGATGGCCGCTTCGTCCTGATCGCAGCCAACGCAGATGGCCTGTTCCGTCGTCTGGCCACCGCCATGGGAGCACCCGAACTGGCCGACGATTCGCGTTACGCTACCCATGCCGCACGAGGCGAACGACAGGCGGAGTTGGACGAGCGGATCGCCCGCTGGACCGCGACGCTTCCGTCGGACGCTTTGCTGCGCCGGATGGAGGAGGCGGGGGTGCCGGCGGGACCGGTCAACGATGCCGCCGCCGTCGCCGCCGATGCGCACTTCCGCGCGCGCGGCGCCGTGGTCGAGGTCCCGGATCCCGAGATCGGTACGGTCACGATGCAGGGCGTCTTTCCGAAGCTGTCGGAAACGCCCGGCCGCATCGCCTGGACGGGCCCGGCGCTCGGCCAGCACACCGAGGAGATCCTCAGCGGGCGGCTCGGCCTGACGCCGCAACGCCTTGCCGAACTGCGCGCGACGGGCGTCGTCTGAACGGGCTCAGCCGGCCAGGAACTCGGCCACCAGCTTGTTGTATTCGGCCGGGTGCTCGATCATCGGATAGTGTCCGCAGGCGTCGAAGGTCACGAGTCGCGCGTTCGGCATGCGCTTGACCGCGGCGGTGGCGCTCTCCAGCGAGCCGCCCTTGTCATCGCGACCCCAAACCACGAGCGTCGGTGGTGTTAATTGCTCCAGACGCTCGAGGATCCGATAGGGGCGAAAGCGGTCGGCATCGCCCATGATCGCCATCGTCTCGACCCAGCGCGGTGCGGCCCACGGCTGGGCGTAGCAGAGCGCGGCGATCGGCAGCAACTCCGACGGCACCTTCGACTTGTCGAAGAAATTGTTGCCAATGCGATCGCGCCACATCTCCGGCGTCGACTGGGTCAGGGTCGGCTCGTAGAGCGCATGCAGCTTCGCCACCTGGGAGACGAGCTGCTCCTCCGTGTTGAAGCAGGAGCCGCTGCCGTTGATGACGAGCTTCTCGACGCGTTGCTTGTTCTCGAAAAAGAAGAGCGACGCGATCAAGGCGCCGTATGAGCTGCCGCAAAGCGAAAGCCGGTCGATCCCCAGCGTGTCCGCCAGCGCCCTGAGGTGCTGCACCTTTGCTGGGATGTCGACGGGCGCGTCGCTGGCCGGCTTCGTGAAGCCATGGCCCAGCATGTCGGGCGCGACGACGCGATGAGTGCGCGCCAAAGCGTCGACATTGCGCATCCAGACATCGCCCGTGAGCGCCAACCCATGCAGCAGGAAGACAGTCGGCGCCGCCGGTTCGCCAGCGACAATGCATCGCGTGAGGGTTCCCGCGACGTCGATCGTCTGCATTCTCATCTCTTGTTCCTACCTGCTCGCTCGCGATTGATGGACGACTTTATTCGACTGTATAAAGTTTGGTCAACTCGGTTCACGTTGCAAGTTGGACGAACATCTCCATCTCCGAACCGATGCAGGCCTTACGCAAGCGTCAGGATCAACGGCCCTCGGCGGGTCGCGACCAATGTGTGCTCGTACTGCACCGTGGCCTGATGCAGCGGTGGACGCAGCGTCCAAGCATCGTCCAGCTCTTCGACGCAGTCTGCGCCGAGCGACAGGAACGGTTCGATGGTGAAGACCAGACCCTCCGGGATCATCCGGCGGTCACGCGGCTCATACCAGGTTGGAATTTCCGCCGGTTCATCGTGCAGAGAACGGCCGACGCCGTGACTCGCCAGATTGCGTATCAGGCTGTAGCCGTTCTTCCGGGCGAAAGTCTCGATGGACCGGCCGACCTCGTTCAACCGGACGCCAGGCTTCACGGCTCGAATCCCGGCCCACATCGCCCGGCGGCCATCGCGGCAGAGGCGTTCGATGTGAGCACTGGTCGGCGGAACGGCGAAGCTTGCGCCTGTGTCGCCAAAGTACCCGTCCAATTCGGCCGAGACATCGATGTTGACCAGGTCGCCCGCCTTCACCACCGTGCCATCCGGAATGCCGTGAGCGCAGTCAGGCCCTACCGAAATGCAGGTCGCGCCCGGAAAATTGTAGGTGAGTTCAGGGGCTGAACGCGCGCCTTCCTCCTCCAGCAGAGCGCGGCCGAAGTCGTCCAACTCCTTGGTGGTCATGCCGGGCTCCAGCGCCTCGCCCATCGCGGCGAGCGTGCGGGCCACCAGCCTGCCAATGGTGCGCAGCTTCTCAAGCTGGTCTTCGTTCCCGATGGTCATGGCAGTGTCTCCGTAACGTCGGCCGGCGTCTTCGTCATGTGGCCGCAGCGGTGAGATCAATGGCGGCGATGCCCGCCTCCTTCAGTTCGCGCGCCGCAAGCTCTTGGAAGGTGAGGCCTGGGTTCATCTCGCAGAGCATGCCCATCTTGATCCAGCTTGCAGCTCATCCTCGATATTGACGATACCCATCAGGTACTCAGAAATATGCGCTTCGTACAGGTTTTGTAGGCGCGGGCTCAGGGCGCGGCAAGTCGTTGACAGGCGGCCGAGTCGACTCGGACCCTCGCAACCCAGGATGGACGGACCGACGGACTGGCGCTTCAGTTCGGGCTTGAGCGCAGCGTAAGATCACAGCACTTCCTGGCGATCTCGGAGACGCGCGCGGCGAGCGGATCCAGCCCGTCGGAGCGGAACACGGCGAAGTACCGGATCGGCGGAATTTTCGGACTCGTCCGAATGATGCGCCCGGCGCGCAACGAGCGCTGGGCTTGCGGTCGTCGCGTTGATCCTTGGCGGGTCTGGTAGCTCGCCACAGAGCTATTTATTGCCAGCACTGCTGGCACCGATGCTCCACCCCGGACCTTTGGGGCGGTCTATGGCCCACCAAAATAGAACCGTAGTTGATTTGTTGGAGAACTTATGTTATATTGGTCGGGCGCTCGCCTCCCGGCGGCTCTGCTCTATGCATCGTTCATCCGATACCATCGCGCCCGGTGGCAGCCCTGCCCGGTCCAGGTTTCCGTCATCCCGAGCGATCCTTGAAGGGGCGGGTGAGTGAAAACGGCCAGCTAAACCAGCCAAATACAAAAAGGCTGAAGATTCAATGGCTTCGCCGCCGTCTGCGGGCCTAGCCAAATCCAGTCAAATTCACGCCGCCCAGCGGTCGAGCCAATTCGTTCCTGTCGCGTTTCAGGCGATAGCGCTTGGCCGCCGCCAGGTTCGGAAAGCGCAGGACATCAACGGCTTGCCGGCATTTCTGGCGAGATGCGGCGAATGCGATTGCGAACCGCCTCGTGTCGCCTGTTCAGCGGCGCATGGCCTCCGCTTCGGCCGGCGTCAGTGGCCGCTCGCGGAACGACAGGATGCGGCCGCGGATGGTGGCGAACAGGGTTTGCGCCTCGAGCTTGCCGGGATAGCGGATCTGGCTGTCATCGAGGTGCGCCAGCCAGATCTTGATCGGCCGCTCGCGCTCGGTCTCGGCCTCCTTGGGGGCGTCGTCGAACTCGCCGGAGACGCGCTTGGTGTAGATCTCGCACACCAGCACGTCGCCGCGCGCGCCCGGGATGCCGGTGGCTGCAGCGGGCTCCATGCCGATCTTGCGGAACAGCACGTCGATGCGGCGCTTGCCGTCGTTGCTGCGCACGGTCTTGTCGCAGGCGGCGTCGCCCGCGAAGCCGACGCTGAGCGCGGCCGTCAAGGGATCGAGCGAGTCCTTGCGATCGGAATCGCTGATCGTCTGCTGCGGCGTCGGCTTCCAGACGGGATTGTGCGTCTCCTGCAGGAAGCCCGCGGCGCCGTACTGCGCCAGCCAGGTGCGCGGCTTGCCGTCGACGCTGATCGAGAGCGATCCCGCGGTCGGTTGTGCCCCATGTGTCGTGAAGCCGCCCCAGGCGCGATTGCGGCCGACATAGTTCATGGTGACGGCCTTCAGCATGCCTTCCTTGTAGGTGGTGGTCTCGACGTCGTACTTCGAGCCGTTGAAGCGGGCGGTAAGGTCGATGCGGAACCCGGAAATGCCGGCGAAGGTGATCTCATAGGAGATGTCGACCTGGCGCGCGTCCTGGCCCGCGACGACGGCGGGTGGCGCCAGACACGCGGCCAGGACGATGAAGGCCTTACGAAATCTCATGAAATCCCTTCCCACCAGGGGCTTACTTCGGCCGTATGTCCACGATAGAAGGCCGTCGCCCCCTACGCTACTGCACTCACGCGCCCGAAAAGGCATTTTGCACTCATGTCGCTAGCCGCCAAAGATGGCGTTCCCAAGCTCGGTTTGAGGCGCAGCTGGGCCGTTTTACGCGTCGTGGGCCGCTATTTGTGGCCGGAAGGCGAGAAGGCGCTGCGCTGCCGCGTTGTCGTGGCGATGGCCCTGCTGATCGTGGCCAAAGTCACCAACGTCTACGTCCCGGTGCTTTACAAGCACGCCGTCGACGCCCTGGGCGAGCCCGCCACCCAGGTCGTGGCCGTGCCGGTGGCCCTGATCCTGGCCTATGGCGTCGCCCGCATCCTGGCCCAGGCGTTCGGCGAATTGCGCGACGCCATCTTCGCGCCGGTCTCGCAGCGCGCCATCCGCAACATCGCCCTGCAGGTGTTCCACCATCTCCATGCCCTGTCGCTGCGCTTCCATCTCGAGCGCCAGACCGGCGGGTTGAGCCGCGTCATCGAGCGCGGCACCAACGGCATGGAGTTCCTGATCCGCTTCACCACCTTCAACATCCTGCCGACCCTGTTCGAGATCTGCCTGGTCGGCGTCGTGCTGTGGAGCCTCTACGACTGGCGCTTCTCGGCGGTGACCTTGGCGGCCGTCGGCGGCTACATCGCCTTCTCGGTCGTCCTGTCGGAGTGGCGCATCAAGTTCGTGCGCCGGATGAACGATGCCGACACCGAGGCCAACGCCAAGGCGATCGACAGCCTGCTCAACTACGAGACGGTGAAGTACTTCGGCAACGAGGAGCACGAGGCGCGGCGCTTCGATGTCGGCCGCCGCCGCTACGAGCAGGCCGCCATCCGCTCCTCCCGCACGCTGTCGCTGCTCAACGTCGGGCAGGGCGCCATCATCTCCTGCGGGCTGGTCGCGGTCATGGTGATGGCGGGCTACGGCGTCAGGGCCGGCACCATGACGATCGGCGACTTCGTGGCGGTCAACGCCTTCCTGATCCAGCTCTACATGCCGCTCAACATGCTGGGCTTTGCTTATCGCGAGATCAGGAACGCGCTGGTCAACATGGAGAGCATGTTCGGCCTGCTCGATGTGAAGGCCGAGATCGCCGACAAGCCCGCCGCGCCGGCGTTGAAGGTGACGGGCGGCGAGATCGTGTTCGACCATGTCGACTTCCACTACGAGACGGCGCGGCCGATCCTGCACGATGTCAGCTTCCGGGTGGCGCCGGGCGCCACGGTGGCGATCGTGGGCTCGAGCGGCGCCGGCAAGTCGACGATCTCGCGCATCCTGTTCCGCTTCTACGACGTCGCCTCGGGCAGCGTCAGGATCGACGGCCAGGACATCCGCGACGTGACCCAGTCGAGCCTGCGGGCGGCGATCGGCGTGGTGCCGCAGGACACCGTGTTGTTCAACGACACGATCTACTACAACATCTGCTACGGCCGGCCCGACTGCACGCGCGAGGAGGTCGAGCAGGCGGCGCGGCTGGCGCGCATCCACGACTTCATCATGGCCCTACCGCAGGGCTATGACACGACGGTGGGCGAGCGCGGTCTGAAACTGTCGGGCGGCGAGAAGCAGCGCGTGGCGATCGCCCGCACCATCCTGAAGAACCCCAGCATCCTGTTGTTCGACGAAGCGACCAGCGCACTCGACACGCGCACCGAGCAGGAGATCCAGCGTTCCCTGGAAGAGGTGAGCCGCGGCCGCACCACCGTCGTGATCGCGCACAGACTGTCGACCATCATCAATGCCGACGAGATCGTCGTGCTCGACCGCGGCCGCGTCGCCGAGCGCGGGCGCCACGGCGAATTGCTGGCGCGCAACGGGCCCTACGCCGACATGTGGCGCCGCCAGCAGGAGGCCGCCCGTGAAGCCGAGCGCCACGTCGGAGAGGAAGGCGAACCGCCCTCGTTCCGCGCCGAGGGACATCTGCGTGTCGCCGACTAATCCGGCCATCGCCGCCGGTCTCTGGCGTTCGCTGCTGCCCATCTTCGCCGCCTGTGCGGCGATCGGACTGCAGGCGGGGGTCGCCATGCCGCTGGTGCCGCTGGCGCTCGAGCGACGCGGCGTCGACAAGTTCACCATCGGCGTGATCGCCGCGGGCTGGGCCGTCGGCATGCTGCTGACCGCGCCGCACATCCCGCGCCTGGCCGCACGCTTCGGCGCCGTCCCCTTCATCATCGGCGCGGTGGTCGCGGGGTCGGCGCTGACGGTCGGCTACACGCTCACCGACAGCCTCGTCGCCTGGTTCGTCTTCACCTTCCTGCACGGCGTGGTGGGCGGCGTGCCGTGGATCGTGAGCGAGATCTGGATGAACGTCGTCGTCGAGGAGAAGCGCCGCGGACGGGTCATGGCCGTCTATGCCATCCTGATGGCGCTCGGCCTCGGACTGGGGCCATTGGTGCTGCAGGTCGTGGGCGTCTACGGGCCCAAGCCGTTCCTCACCTGCGCGGTGCTCGCCCTGTTGGTCGCCGTGCCGTTGCTGCCCTACTGGAGGACGGCGCCGAAGATCGAGCATCATGCCGACAGCGGCTACATGCTGGTGATCGTCGGTGCGCCGCTCGCCATGCTGGCGGGCTTCGCCTGCGGCCTGGGCGAGCAGGTCGCGTTCAGTTTCCTGCCGGTCTTTGCGGTCGGCGCCGGCGTGTCGCCGGAGACCGGCGCGCTCTGGCTGTCGACCTTCGTGATCGGCAACGTGGTCCTGCAATGGCCGATCGGCTGGATGGCCGATCACTTCGACCGCCGCGCCGTGCTGGCAGGCTGTACCCTGGCGAGCGCGTTGCTGGTGCTGCTGCTCTCGGCGGTGCCGGCGCAGTCTCTGCTGGTGATCGCGGTGATCGCGCTGTGGGGCGGGCTGTCGTTTGCCATCTATCCGGTCGGCCTCGCGTTGCTCGGCCAGCGCTTCGGCGGCGGCGACATCGCGCGTGCCAATACCGCGTTCAGCATGCTCTACATCGTCGGCGGCCTGGTCGGCCGGCCGCTGGCGGGCGCGGCTATGGATGCGGTGGGCGATCCCGGTCTGGGCTGGACACTGGCGGTGTTCTACGCCATCGCCGCTGTCGCCGCCTTGCTGGCGTTCCACCGGCGCCGCTGATAAGGCTGCTTCAGCATGACAGTCGACCCGCTGCTCGAGCCGCTGCTGGCCGGCGACCGCCGCGCACTTTCCCAGGCCATCACCCTGATCGAATCGACCCGCTCCGACCATCGCGAGCGCGCCGACGCGCTGCTCGGCGCCCTGCTGCCGCATACCGGCAAGTCTGTGCGGCTCGGCATCACCGGTGTGCCCGGCGTCGGCAAGTCGACCTTCATCGAGCGCTTCGGGCTGTCGTTGCTCGAGCGCGGACGCTCGCTGGCCGTGCTCGCCATCGATCCGTCGTCCAAGCGCGGCGGCGGCTCGATCCTGGGTGACAAGACGCGCATGGAGGAGCTGTCGCGTCGGCACGGCGCCTTCATCCGGCCCTCGCCCGCCGGCGCGACCCTGGGCGGCGTGGCGCGGCGCACGCGCGAGACCATGCTGCTGGTCGAGGCGGCGGGCTTCGACACGGTGGTCGTCGAGACCGTCGGCGTCGGCCAGTCGGAAACCGCGGTCGCCGACATGGTCGACATGTTCATCGTCCTGCTGCTGCCGGCGGGCGGCGACGACTTGCAGGGCATCAAGCGCGGCGTCATCGAGCTTGCCGACCTGATCGTGGTCAACAAGGCCGACGGCGACCTTCTGGCCACCGCCAAGCGCTCGGCGTCGGACTACCAGCATGCGCTGCGCATGCTGCGCTCGCCGACCGCGGGCTGGACGCCCGAGGTCGCGACCGCGTCGGCCCTCACGGGCGGCGGGGTGGCCGAGGTCTGGCAGGTCATCGAGCGCTTCCTGGCGGCGGTGGGCGACAAGGGCGTCGCTCGCCGCCGGGCCGACCAGGCGCGCGCCTGGATGTGGAACGAGGTGGGGGAAACCCTGCTGACGGAGTTGCGCAAGCACCCCGGGGTGAAGAAGCTGGTGACGGGCCTCGAGCGCGAGGTCGAAGCCGGCCGCGCAACCCCCGCCGCCGCGGCCCGTCGTATGCTAGAGGCTTTCCATGGCCGCTAAGTCCTTCGTCCGCCGTGCCCGCCGTGCCGCCGCCCAGCAGCAGGAGCTGCCGTTCTGGAAGCGCAAGACGCTGGCCCAGATGTCCAAGCAGGAGTGGGAATCGCTCTGCGACGGCTGCGGCATGTGCTGCGTCAACAAGCTCGAATACGAGGGGACCGGCGAACTCGCCCAGACCGACACCTGCTGCAAACTTCTGGACCCCAGGACGGCGCGCTGCCGGGACTACAAGAACCGCAAGAAGATCGTGCCGGACTGCATCCAACTCACCCCAAGCGTAGTGGCCAAGATGGACTGGCTCCCCAAGACCTGTGGTTACCGTCTGGTCCACTTCAAGCAGGACCTCTACTGGTGGCACCCCCTGGTCTCCGGGGATCCGGAAACCGTGCATGCGGCGGGAATCTCGGCCCGCGGGCGGGTGATTCCGGAGGATCAGGTCGAGGATATCACCGAGCGGGTGGTGGACTGGTTCGCGTAACCGTGAACGGCGTCAGGGCGGGTTGACGGGGATGCGTCGGACCCTTAAAAAGCCGGCCTTCCCGCCCTCCGGCGGGATCGTTATTTAGCGGAAACCGCCATGCCTCGTCGTTGCGCCCTGTCGGGCAAGTCCGTGCAATACGGCAACAATGTGAGCCACGCCAACAACAAGACCCGGCGCCGGTTCATGTCCAACCTGCAGGTCGCCTCGGTCCTGTCGGACGCCCTCGGCCATTCCGTCCGCCTGCGCCTGACCCCGCGCGGCATCAAGACCATCGAGCACAATGGCGGCATCGACGCCTACCTGCTGGGCACCAACGCCAGCAAGCTCAGCCCCGAGATGAAGGTGCTGAAGCGCCGAGTGGTCACGGCCAAGGCCAAGAAGGATGCCAAGAAGGCCGCGTAAGCGGCCTTTTTATTTGGCCAGCTCGAACAGCAGCAGGATGTTGCGCTGAAGCGGATTGAAGTTGTCGTCCGAGATCAGCCAGAGCAGTGTCTCGCCGCGCGGCCCCCGGGTCGCCGCGATGCCCTCCAGATTGTCGACCGCGTAGGGCGAGGCGAGCCGCGCCAGCTCATCGGCCTGCACCGTGCCGCCGGGCACGAGCTGGCTGGCGTCGAAGCGCATGATCCGGCAGCGGACGCCGCGGGCGAAGTCGAAGGCGCGCTCAAGCACGGCGTACGAGCCGTCGGGCAGTCTCGCAATGGCGGTTGGCCGGAAGTCGGGGATGGTAGCGTAGCTGAAGGAGCGCCATTGGTAGCGACCGCCGGCCGACGGCGTGCCGATCCAGCCCATCGCCGTGCCGGCCCGCTCGCCGTATTCCTCGCTGATGGCGATGACGCGGCCGTCGTCGAGCGCGGTCAGGGCCTCGATGCCGCCGTTGGGCGGCTGGCGGCCGATCTCGGCCGGGCCTTCGACCGGCGCCGGCGTCGCGGTCAGGGTGCGGTAGCGCCACAGCCGGTGATCGCGTTCGAAGGCGACCAGCCACGAGCCGTCGGGCAGGCGGGCCATCGCCTCGGCGTCGGCCTCGGCCTTGCTTGCGATCAGCCGGCCGTCCAGCCCATGGAGCTGGCCGATGCGGGCGTTGGTGAGGCCCGCGAGATTGGCCTCACCGTCATACCCGATGGTGGCGGTGAGCCAGGCGCCCTCGTCGGAGACCGAGGTCAGCGTCCGGCCGTCGGGCGAGATGTGCAAGTCCGACCAGCCGCCGAAGTGGCGCGACGTGGCGGTCATCATGATGCCGCCGCGCCAGACCAGCCGGCCGATGATCTTGGCCGACGGATCGTCGATCTTGAAGGGCTGCGAGGCGCTCCTGATCTCGAGCGTCTGCTCCTGCGCCACCGCCGGCCCCGGCGAGGCGCCGGCACAGGCGCCCGCCAACAGGCAGACGACGAACAGAGATCGCAGGATGACGTGCAAGATCAGGCGGCGCGACGGCCCGACTTGCCGGCGGGTGCCTTGCCGCCCTTGCCGCCTCGCGGCGCACGTGCCGCGCGGATGTCCTTGAGCTCTTCCTCGTCGAACAGCGAGGCGAGCTGCTCCATCATCGTGCCGCCGAGCTGGTCGGCGTCGACGATGGTGACGGCGCGGCGATAGTAGCGCGTGACGTCGTGGCCGATGCCGATGGCGATCAGCTCGATCGGCGAGCGCGTCTCGATCCAGTCGATGACGTCGCGCAGGTGCCGCTCGAGATAGTTCCCCGGATTGACCGACAGAGTCGAATCGTCGACCGGCGCTCCGTCGGAGATCATCATCAGGATGCGCCGCTGCTCGGGCCGGGCCAGGAGGCGCTTGTG
>JAEZHS010000278.1 GCA_023436825.1 Pseudomonadota bacterium
GCGCGGCACAGCTCGCCGAGATTGAGCTCGCCGCGCACGCGCCCCATGTCGGTGAAGCGCGCGTCGCCGATGTGTGAATTGTGCGCCCAGACGACGGCCCTTGACCCCTCGCCGCGATGGGCCAGCAGGTGCTGCAGGGTGTCGAACATGTGGCGGTCGCGCATGTTCCAGCTCTCGGCGCTGCCGTAGTACATGGCGCGGTAATAGCGCTCGGCGGCGGCCACCAGCCGGGCATTCTGCGCCGCATCGAAGAACTGCTCGCCGTCATGGGCAGCATACTCCAGCCGCTTGGCCAGGAGGTCGCGCAGGGCCGCCACCATGTCGGCCTCGCACGCACGATAGCGCTCGCTCAGCACGGCGCGGCCGTAGACCGCGGGATCGTGCTGCCATGGCGTGAGGCAGCCGTAACGCTCGCGTGCCACTTTGGCTGCCGCCGAGTCGACGGTGTCGAGATAGGCGAGCACGGCGGCAATCGAATCGGCCAGGCTGTAGATGTCGAGACCGAAGAAGCCGGCGCGGCGCTCGTGCGGCTGCCTCTCGTTGTGGCCGCGCAGCCATTCGACGAAGGCCTCGACATCGGTGTTGCGCCACATCCAGGTGGGGAAGCGACGGAATGCCGGGCGCGCACCCGGCCGCGCCGGCAGATGACGCACGTAGCGGTCGATCGTGAGGGCGTCGGGCCAGTCCGCCTCGACCGCCACGAAGCTGAAGCCGTGTCGTTCGATCAGGCGTTGGGTGATGGCGGCGCGGGCGCGATAGAACTCCGATGTGCCGTGGCTTGCCTCGCCCAGCAGCACGACGCGGCGGTCGGCGTAGCGATCGAACGCGCTGGCGAAGGTCGGATCTTCGAGGTTCGGCAAGGGCTGCTCGGCGGCGCGGATGAGCTGATGCAGTCCGCTCGTCGGCCGCGGCTCCCGGCGCGGAGCCTGCCGGAAGTCCTCGTGCTCTTCCGGCCAGCCCTGCTGGCCGATCAGGGGCACGAAGCGGACTTCCTCGATCTCCTCCTCGTGCCAGGTCTCGGGGCCGGTGCGGGTCAGCCGGATCAGACGCTGACGGGTCGGCGTCTCGCCGACCGGCATCACCAGCCGGCCCTCGACGGCAAGCTGCGCGCGCCAGGCCTCGGGCACGCGCGGGCCCCCGGCGGTGGCGATAATGGCGTCGAACGGCGCCGCCTCCGGCCAACCCAGCGTGCCGTCGCCGGTGCGCACCTCGACGTTGTCGTAGCCGAGCTGGCCGAGCCGCGCGCGCGCGAGATCGGCAAGCGCGGGATGGCGCTCGATGGTGAATACCCGCCTGGCCAGCTCACCCAGCACGGCGGCGGCGTAACCCGAGCCCGCGCCGATCTCGAGCACGCGATCGACCGCCCCGACATCGGCCGCCTCGACCATGCGCGCCACGATGTAGGGCTGCGAGATGGTCTGGCCTTCCTCGATCGGCAGCGGCGTATCTTCGTAGGCGAATTCCTGCATTGCATCCGGCAGGAAGGCTTCACGCGGCACCTTCTCCATCGCCGCCAGCACACGGCGGTCGGTGACGCCGCGGCCTGCGATCTGGCGGCGGACCATGCGTCGGCGCGGATCGGTGACGGTAGCCATGACCGCCAAACGAACCGCGCCGACGCGAGTTGCCGGAACTTGTGACCTATTTCGGGCGGCTCGGACTCTTCTCCCACATCTTGGGATCACCCGATCGGCCCTTGGCTTCCGCCGCCTTCAGCTCGGCGGCTTCCTTGGAATCGAGGGCGCGTCTTGCCTCGCGCGCGGCCTCGTCGACCTTGCCTTTCTTGAGGAACTTGGCGGTCGCCTCGTTATAGGACTTGGTGCCGCTGTAGCTGCCTTCGCCTTCGAGGCGGTCGTCCTTCTTTTTCGACTTGTCGTCCATGCAACGCTCCTTGGGCTTGTACGGCCCAGGAAACGTGTCCGGACAAGCAAGGTTACGAGGGAAGGAGGCCGGTTTCCTTGAAATACCGTGCAACCCCCGGATGGAGGCGATCGGCCGCCGCCGTGGCCACGGTGTTCCTCGCCGTGGTGTCGACGAGTTGCTGCGGTGCGCTACCCTGCCGCTCCAGCGCGTGCAGCGCCTTGACCAGGCGATACGCCACGGCGTCGTCGAGGCCGGGACGCGCCAGCACGAAGCTCCAGGAGCCGACCGACGGGATGGGCTCATTCTGCCCAGGGAAGCTGCCCGACGGCTGCGTGACCGGCCTCAGGAACGAGTGCTTGGCGAGGATGCGCTTGATCTCCTCGCCGCCGGGCGCAACGAAGCGCGCGCCCTTCTCACTACTGGCGACCGTCGTGAATCCCGGCCAGCCGGCGCCGCCGCCCCACAAGGCTGCCACCCGGCCGTCGAGCACCATGGCCGGCCCGTCGCCCGCGCGCTCGAGATAGACCGGCTGGAAATCCTTGACGGCATCGAGGCCGAGCCCGTCCATGGCATAGCGCCCGAGGATCACCAGGCCCGAGCCCTGCGCGCCCCAGGCGACCGGCTTGCCCTTGAGATCGGCGATCGAGCGGTAGGGCGAATCGGCCCGGACCACGAACATGCCGGCAGTGGGATACATCGCCGTGATGATCTTCAGGTTGGCCGGCGGACGGCCGACACCCGACAGCGATTCGTGCACCACCTCGCCCTGCACCAGAGCGATATCGAGCGTACCGGCCTCGAGCCGCGGCACGTTCTCGGTGCTGCCTTTGGTGTTGATCGCTTCGATCTCCAGCCCGGGATCGGTGCGGCGCACGCCGTCGATGAAGACTGCGCCATAGACCGGAAAGCCGCCACCCGGCGTCGCGGTGCCGAGGGTGATCTTCACGGGCTGCGCCTGCGCCGGCAGGGCCGCCAGGGTGGCAGCACCGAGCAGGAAATGTCTGCGATGGGGCATGGCATGTCAGTGGCTGTGGTTGCAGCGGTGGACTTCAACCGTGACGTGGCTCAGCCGCGCCAGGCCGGCCAGGCGCATCTTGTAGTCGTCGACCGACAGCGGCGAATCCGACACCAGGGAGACGATGGCGGCCTGATGGCCGGGCCCGACGCGCCAGACATGCAGGTCGGCAATGCGGTCGTCACCCTGTTCGAGACGCGCGCGGATCGCTGCGCCAAGCTCCGCATCAGGAGTAGCGTCGAGCAGCACGGCGCCGGAGGCGCGGATCAGGCCCCACGACCAGTGGGCGATCACCAGTGCGCCGACGATGCCGATCGCCGGATCGAGCCAGGTCCAGCCATAGCCCCAGGCCATCAGCAGGCCGGCGATCGCCAGCACCGATGTCAGCGCGTCGGCCATGACGTGGAAGAAGGCGGCGCGAAGGTTGTGGTCGTGATCGTGATGATGGTGGTCGTGACCGTCATCATGATCGTGATCGTGGTCATGGGCGTGGCCGTGATCGTGCCCGGCGCCGAGGATCCAGGCACTCAGCAGATTGACCGCGAGGCCGATCGCGGCGATCACGGTCGCCTCGGCATAGTGGATGGGCACGGGTTGGAAGATGCGCACCAGCGATTCGTAGCCGATCAAGAGGGCGATCAGCGCCAGCAGGACGGCGCTGGCGAAGCCCGCGAGATCGCCGAGCTTTCCGGTGCCGAAGGCGAAGCGCGGGTCGCGGGCATGGCGGCGGGCGAAGCGATAGGCGAAGGCGGCGATGGCAAGGGCGCCGGCATGGGTCGACATGTGCCAGCCATCGGCCAGCAGCGCCATCGAGCCGAACAGCGTGCCGCCAGCGATCTCGGCCACCATCATGGTGGCCGTCAGGCCGACGACGAGCCAGGTGCGCCGTTCGTTGCGGTCGTGAGCGGCGCCCAGGAAGACGTGGTCGTGGCGCCAGTCGTCGAGTGTGTGGCTATGCATGAAGTTTACTTCTCTGATTTGGGCTTCAGGCGGTTCGGTGAAGGGTCGGCTGGACGGCTGCCAGCACCTTGTCGATGCGCCGGCCGTCGACATCGACGATCTCGAAGCGCCAGCCGCCGTACTGGAACGACTCGCCGATCCGCGGCAGGTGGCGCATGCGTCCCAGCACGAATCCGGCCACGGTGTGATAGTCTTGCGCCGGCGGCAGCGTCACGCCGAGACGGTCACCGAGCTCGTCGATCGGGAAGGTGCCGTCGATCAGTAGCGAGCCATCGTCGCGCTGCACGATGCGCGGCCGCTCTTCCTCGGCGATGTCCGCGACGATCGTCTTCAGGATATCGCCCTCGGTGACGATGCCTTCGACGGTTCCGTGCTCGTCCGCGACGACAACGAGATTGAGAGGTGACTGGCGGAGCTGTTCCAGCGCGTCGAGGGCGCTCATCCGTTCACTGACGATCGGGACCTTCTCGACAAGTCTCCAGACGGCATCGAGATCCTGTTCCAGGAGAGCCACCAGGGCACGACGCACCGGTAGCACACCGATGACCTCGTCGACGCCGCCGTTGGCCGCCAGCAGGCATTCGTGGCGCGCGTTGCCCAACGCCGCACGGACATCCGATTCGCTGCCATGCAGGTCGACCCATTCCAAGTCCGTCCGCGGCGTCATGATTCCTCGGACCGAGCGGTCGCCGAGCCTCATCACGCCATCGATCATCGAGCGCTCCTCCGGCTCGACCGATCCGGCCCGCTCGGCTTCCTGGACCAGGGTGCGGATCTCCTCGTCGGTGACCACCGATTCGCCCTGGCGTGCTTGTCCGAGCAGGCGCAGCCCCGCCCGCGCCGACCGGTCGAGCAGCCACACGATCGGCGCTGCGCCTGTCGCGACGACCTGCATGGGTCGCGCCACGATGACGGCAATTCGTTCGGCGTTGCGCAGGCCAACCTGCTTGGGCACGAGTTCGCCAAGAACGACCGAAAAGTAGGTGATGATCGCGATCACGGCGACGTAGGCGAGAGGCTCGGCGACGCGAGTCGGCACACCGAGGCTTTCCAGCCAGGCGTCACCCCGCTCGGCGATGGTGACGCCGCTGAAGGCACCGGCCACGATGCCCACCAGCGTGATGCCGATCTGAACCGCCGAGAGCATGCGGCCCGGCTCGCGCGTCAGCGCCAGGGCAACCGCCGCCCCTCGCGAACCGCCGCGCTGCATGCGCTCCAGCAGCGGCTTCTTGGCGGAGACCAGCGCCAGCTCGGACATTGCAAGAAAGCCATTGGCGACGATCAGCGCCGCGACAATGACCAGCTCGACGATCAGCATGGATGCCCTACTTCTCGAGATAGGGTTCGACCTTGCCGGTGAGCTTGATGGTCAGCGGATTGCCCTTGCGGTCGACGGTCTTGCCGACGGCGACGCGGATCCAGCCCTCGCTGATGCAGTATTCCTCGACGTTGGTCTTTTCCTGTCCGTCGAATTTTATGCCGACGCCGCGCGCCAGCAGCGCCTCGTCGTAGTGTGGGCTCTTGGGGTTGGTCGAAAGGCGGTCCGGAAGCTGGGTCGGCGATGTGTCAGTCATGCTCGCAGTATATCAGCATATCAGCGCACGGTGTCAGGCCACCGTAATGGCGTCGGGAGCAAGTTTTGCTCACCGATGCTGCAGCACTCCCATAGTGTGATTGCAGGCCTGCTCGTGGTGCTGGCGGCCGGCGCGTGCGTCGAAAGTCCTTATCGAACGTCGAATCTGCAAGAGGTCAAGGGCGACGGCCCGTCGGTGGTGATCACCCATGCCAGGAATGAGGCGGAAGCACGGCCGCTGGCCGACGGCTATTGCCGCGCACAAGGAGCCGCAGCACATTTCATCGGCATGGTGCGGTATCGGACCCGGCGAGAGGTTCTGAGAGTCGCTTCGTTCAAGTGCGAGCCCGATGGGACCTCGCAGACGCGCGACCAACAATCAACATCGCCCTTGGTCAGGGGCTTGGACGAAACACCCAGATCGCCGCCGGCTCCGACAGGGTAGCGCGTACGGCGAGGTAGAGGCGGTCCAAGGCCGGGACAAAAAGCGAGGTGCGCGCGCCCGCGACCGTCGGAATATGCCCAATTCGCGCATAGCTACCGCCGTCCCGACCGAAGACATCGATCATGCCTTCGCCGCAGCTGACATAGACGTGATGGCGTCGCGCATCGACGAACACGTCGTCGGCATCCCGGCAGGTTTCGAGGCTCGCCTGCCGCCGGCCGGTCGACGCGTCGAAGCTCACAAGACGAGGAGGGGTGCGAAACGCGACCACCAGTCGGTGGTCCTCGGCATCCAAAGCCATCGCGAAGTTGGCGGTCGCACCGGCGCCCTCGAAGAGGGTGACTTTCTTGCCGGTAACGACGTCGAGACCGGCGATCTGGTCCGCACTCGGCACGTTGACGAAAATGCGCCCGCCCGTCTCGTCGAACTGGAAGCTCTCCGGGTGACCATCCAGCCGCAGGTCGCCGACCTTGCGCCGGCTTGCCGGGTCGATCACCGCCAGCGCGCCCTTGCCGTAGCCGACGACGATGCGGTTGCGCCAGGCATCGATCCGGATGTTGTCGGCATCGGCGCCGAGATCGATGCGACCGAGCGGCGCGAAGTCGAACGCCTGGAACAGACGCACCGAGCCGTCGCCTGCGTTGGCGACGTAGAGCGTGCCGGTCGGACCATGGTAGGCGATGCCCTGGGGCTCGCTCAGGCCGCCGATGCGATGCGCGACGTCGCGCTCCGCCAAGTCGACGACAGCGACGCTGTCGTTGCCGAGCTCGGCCACGTATAGTAGCTGGCGATCCGGATCGACGGCCATGTGGTCGATGCGTCCCTTCACCGTGCCGAGGGGGATCTTCGCTTCGAGCGCCAACGGCGGCGGGTCCTGGGCCACGCTCGACCCGGCGGGCAGCAGGCCGATCAGGACCGCCGCCACCATCAGTCGGTGCATCACGTGCTTCTTACCGCCCGCTTGACGTGTCTTTCTTGACGTCGATCTGGTCCAGGGCGGCGCGCAGCCCTTTCGCGAGCTTCAGCGCGTCGTCGTTGGCCCAGAAATGCATGAAGAACAGGCGCGGCTGCTCGGCCAGCATGTGGCTGTGCAGGGCAGTCACCTCGATGCCGTTGGCCTGCAGCGCCTTGATCACCGGGTTGACCTCCTGGGCAGAGAGCACGAAGTCACCGGTGATCGCCGCGGTGTTGAACCCTGTCGGCTGGAAGTTGATGGCGTTCGCCGCCCCCATGGCACCCGGCAAAGCCATTCCCTGCTCGGTGACCGGCTGCGCGCGCGGAACGCCGAACTGATAGACGCCGCCGCTGTCCTGGCCGAAGTATCCCATGATGCGATCGATGCCGATCATGTCGATGTTGGCGGGAGTGGCGGTGCCGGCGGGCGGTGAAAACGGCGTCTTGCTGGCGGCGAGACCGGCCTTGATCGCTGCCGCAAGCTTGACTGGATCGCCATGTCCTTTGATGTGCATGTAGAGCGTCATGGGCTCGGCACGCAGCAGGTGGTTATGCAGCGCCGTTGTCTCGATGCCGCCCTCCTGCAGCTTGCGCATCACCGGATTCACCTCTTCCTGAGTCAGTACAACGTCACCCATGACCATGGCCGCGTTGTCCATCGGCTGGAACGCGACCCAGCCGCCGAGCGCGAAGCCCGGCTTCAGGGCGACGCCGTCGAGCGTCACCTCGAGGTCGGTGCGCGGGAAGCCGACCCGATACACGCCGCCGGCCTGCACGGCGCCGGACTTGCCGAGTGCCTGCGCAACCTGGTTCCAATCGGGCTCGGCGGCAAAGGCCGGAGCCGATGCGACGATGGCGCCGGGCAGAGCGATTACCGCGAGCGCGGCAACCGCGGACTTCACAGTGTTCATGACGGAGTGCATTGCAATCCTCCTCAATCCAGTTTCTCGCTGACCTTCCTCACCTCGTCCCCCTTCATCAGGGTGACGATGGCCACCGGGCTGCCGCCCTCCAGCTTCGGCATGACGCTGACGGCGCGATAGCCGGCGTTGGCCTTGACGGCGTGCTCGGCGGCGACGTCGAGCGACACTTTCGCTTTGGCCATGGCCGCGGCCTGCGCCTGGGCGGCCTTCATGTCGTCGCCGTCGGTGATCCATTCGTCCTTGGCCACGGCGCCCGACCTGTGATCAACGATCACTTCGCTGAACCGGTCGCCCTTCTGGGTATAAATCGAGAGCTGCAGGACGCCGTGTTCGATTTCGTACTTGGCAGAGATCGGCTTGCCTTCCCGCTCGCTGACCTTCATGGCCTTCTCCAGCGGACGGCTTGCCTGCTGGAGGGCCTTGGCAAGGGCTGCCGGGTTCATGTCGTCCTCGGCTCGGGCCGGCACCCCTCCGAGCAGCAGAGCGGCTGCAACGGCGACGCTGAAAATCGAATTGCTTCGCATGACGGTCACCTCCGATGTGCCGTCGCACCATCGGCCGGCCCTTTTAACGCAGTTTTACGGATGTGCCGCCAGCGCGAGCCTCTGATAATCGGGCCTCCGATAATACTGCGTTAAACGGGCCGACCGAGGGTGAGCACTCCACATCGGAGGCGACCGTCAATGCGACTGAACTCAATTTTCAGCGTCGCCGCTGACGGTCACCACGTGATGGTCGCGGCGCTCCGGGTGTTCCGTCCAGGGCCATGATCGGTCGGCAAGTCCCAGCCAGGGTTCTGCTGCTGCTGGCCATCGGCTGGAATCGAGGAGCGGTCGCCTACCGGCCATTCAATGGAACGGACGCTGCGGTGGCAGAACCGGGTGTGGTCGAGCTCGAGCTTGGACCGATACAGTATTTCGAGCTGGGACAGACGCCGATCCTGTTCTCGCCCGACATGGTCTTGAACTACGGCATCGGCGAGCGTTGGGAACACGTGCTCCAGGGGCGTCTCTCGCACGAGCTCTTGCCCGACTCGCAAGGGCCCAACCTGGTCGACAATGGCGTATTCCTGAAAGGCATCCTGCGCGAGGGCAGCCTGCAGGACAAATCCGGTCCCAGCATCGCCACCGAGTTCGGACTGCTGCTGCCTTCGACACGCGACGAGCCTGGCACCGGCGCCAGCCTGGTGTTCATCGTCTCACAGCGCTGGCAGGCGCTCACGGTCCATCTCAGTGCCGAGGTGGCAATGACGCGCCGGCAGCTTCCCGATACCGCCTTCAGTGTCATTCTCGAAGGCCCCTACAGCTGGCCCGCGCGGCCGGCAGCCGAGTTCTTCCATGAGCGCGAATACGGCGGCTCGGAAATCGGATCAGGTCTGGTGGCCGCGATCTGGCAGGTGAACGACAACCTTGCCGTCGACTTGGGCCTGCGCGGCGGATGGGTCGATGGCGTCGCCTTCAAGGAAATACGCGCCGGCGTAACGATCGGGTTCGGCGTCTTCGGCGCCCGTCGATAGAGCGGAATGGATCAGGTGGAACCGCGCACGCGCATCGTGCGCAAAAAGTAACGCACGAGGTTTCCCATCCCTCCTGGCTGCTCGATCTTCGCTGTCGTCATGGGTTTCTCCCATGGATGTTGCCGACACGCCGGGGGCGGGAGCCAGACAAGTCCAAACTCTACGTTTTGCGTATACTGTTTAAGGCAGTTTTATGGGACAGGGCATCCGACCGTCAGTCCCGCCTTCCAGTCGCCCGGTTGGACAACCTGGTCGCCGTCCCGCTCCTCACATGGACTTAACGCTGCGTTAAATGGCGAGTGCTTTCCTGCTGACGCTTAACGTCCAGCAGTGAGGAGAAAGACCATGAATCGTCGAAATCTCATCGCATTGGTCGGTGGCGCCGCACTTGTTGCTGCAATGGGCGCGCTGATCGCGACGGCGCAGCCCACGGGCGCCGTGTTCATCGCCGGCGATCGACCTGTCACCGAAGCGCAGGTCCGCGAGAAGCTGCAGTCGGATGGCTACTCCAACATTCTGACGATCCGCCAAGGCCGCTTCATCGAGGCCATGGGCGTGAAAGATGGACAGACCGGCAAGGTCCTGGTCGATGCACAGACAGGGCGCCTCGGCGGTGACGGCGATGGCGATGACGATGACTAGATACGGAGCAGCCAAGTGGTTTCCCCTGCGCGGCCTGCGCAGGGGACGACCTGCGACACCACGCAGATGCCTCCTCGCGATAAGGTTACCGCGCACTCAAAGCTGCCTTAAAGCGCTCCCGCGAAAGGCATGTCACTTCCCATCTGTCGCCCGAATGGCGAAGCCAAGAGCAAGCTCCAAACCTCCTTGCCCCTTGAAGCAACTGCGACAGGCGCGGGAGCCGAAAACGGTATCCATGGTCATCTCACGCATCACCCTGGTCGGTGTGCTGGCGTTCCTGGCGAGCCTGCCGACGATCGCTACGGCCGACGACCGGCACCTGTTGGAACGGGCGCAGGCGCTATTCCAACCCTTGCCCAGCGACATGGCGACGCCCGAATTTCCCACCACCAAGGAACGTGTGGCCCTGGGCCGGTCGTTGTTCTTCGACACGCGCTTCTCCATCGACGGCAACCTCGGGTGCGTCACCTGTCATCAGCCGAGCCTCTACGGCACGGACGGAAGGCCTCGCTCGATCGGGGTGAAGGGCCGCCCGCACCCTCGCCATGCGCCGACAGTATTGAACGCCCCGCTGCAATTCGTGATCCACTGGCGTGGCGACAGAGTGGACGCCGAGGACCAGGTCGCCCAGTCGCTGCTCTCGCCGATTACGTCAGGGCAACCCGATGAAAAGGCCTTGTTGGCCCGCGTAAACAGCATCCCGGGCTATGCGCCTCTCTTCAAGCAGGCGTTTCCGACCGATCCCGAGCCGGTGAGCCGCAAGAACATGGCGCTGGCGGTCGGTGCCTTCGAGCGCACGTTGGTGACGCCGTCGCGCTTCGACGACTATCTCAAAGGCAATGTCAGTGCGCTTTCCGCCAGCGAGCAGGCAGGGTTGGCGAAGTTCATCGATACCGGCTGCATCGCCTGCCACAACGGCGCCGGCGTGGGCGGCGCAATGTACCAGAAGTTCGGTGTGCTCGAGGAGTATTGGAAAGCCACCCGCAGCGATCCGATCGACAAGGGAAGAGCCGAGGTCACCAACAATGACGCCGATCTCTACATGTTCAAGGTCCCGAGCCTGCGCAACGTGGCGATGACCCCGCCTTACTTCCACGACGGCTCGGTGGCGACACTGCCTGAGGCAGTGAAGGTGATGGCGCGTGTTCAGCTCGGCGCCACGCTCGAGGACAACGATGTCACCGAAATCGTGTCGTTCCTGGCGAGCCTGACCGGACCATTGCCGCAGGATTTCGCCACCGTACCTGTCCTGCCGGCGGGATCGGTCCCGCCGGCACAATAGGCGGCGTTTAGATTAGAGCATGAT
>JAEZHS010000187.1 GCA_023436825.1 Pseudomonadota bacterium
CCCGACGCGCGGACCTCGGCGAATTCACATGCGCATAGGTCCGCGTATGACTACTTCGACCACGGCCCGAACGGCGGCATGTCCTTGCTGGGCTTGAGCGGGAAGTTCGGCGGCCGCTTCTCGAAGAACGATTTTATGCCTTCCTGTGCATCGGCGCCGGCGGCGAGGTAGCCGACGCATTGCAGGTCGAGCGTCACCGCATCGAGCGGGTCCTGTGCGCCCAGCATGCTCCACATCAGCCGGCGGTTGACCGCGGCCGCCACCGACGACGACGTACTGGCCGCGAATTTCCTCGCCAGCGCCCGTGCCGCCGGCAGCAGCTCCTCCGGCGCGTGCACCGATCGCACAAGGCCACCCTTCAACGCTTCCTCCGCGCCGAACAGCTCGGCCGTCATCACCCATTCCTGCGCCTGCTGCATGCCGACCAGCCGCGGCAGGAACCAGCACGACCCTGCCTCCATCGCCATGCCGCGCTTGTTGAACACGAATCCGATCCTCGCTGTGCTCGACATCAGACGCACATCCATCGGCAGGCACATGGTGATGCCGACGCCGACTGCCGCGCCGTTGATCGCCGCCACGATGGGCTTCAGGCAGTTGAAGATCGCCAAGGTGATCGAATCGCGGGGCTCGCGCTTCTGCGGCTTGCTGCCGTCGTTCCACACCTGGAAGGCACCGCTGCCGCCGGAAATGTCGGCGCCGGCGCAAAAGGCGCGGCCGGCGCCGGTGACGACGATCGCCCGCACTTCATCCATCGCATTCACGCCCTGGAAGAAGTCGATCAATTACTTGCTCATCACCGTGTTGAAGGCATTGAGCTTGTCGGGCCGGTTCAAGGTCACGGTCATGACGCCGTCCTCGAGGCTGGTGAGCAAGGTCTCGTAGGTCATGGGGTTTCCTCAGCTTTCCATTCCGCTGCGCAAGACCGAATGCCGTTGCGCGACCGCGTGGTTTACGAAACATTCGCCGCAACACAGTCGATCCGCAATCCCGGAGGAAGTCGATGTCCCACCTGCTGAAATCTGTCGAAGACGGCGTCATGAAGATCACGCTCAACCGTCCCGAGGCGATGAACGCCCTATCGCGCGATATGATGGGAGGCCTGACCGACGCGTTGAACGAGGCGGCGGGTTCGCGCGACATCGGCTGCGTGGTGGTGCGCGGCGCAGGCGACAAGGCTTTTTGTGCCGGCGGCGACGTGAAGTCGATGGCGGCGGGCCGCGACCAGGACAAGACCTACGAGGACAAGGTCCACGACATCCGCATCCGCATGCAGGTCTCCGAGCTGCTGCACGAGATGGGCAAGCCCACCATCGCCATGGTGAATGGCGTGGCTGCGGGCGCCGGCCTGTCGCTGGCTCTGGCCGCCGACATGCGGTTCGCCGGCAGGAGCGCGCGCATGACCACGGCGTTCGCCAAGGTCGGTTTCTCGGGCGACTTCGGCTCGCATTATTTCCTGCACAAGCTCGTCGGAACCGCCAAGGCGCGCGAACTCTATTTCACCGCCGAGATCCTGAACGCCGAGCAGATCGAGAAGCTCGGGTTGGCGAACCGTATCGTCGACGACGCCAACCTCGACAGCGAGACCATGGCCTTCGCCAAGAAGCTCGCGGCCGGCCCGCGCGTCGCCTGGTGGCATGTGAAGAAGAATATGAAGGTGGCGGAGGAGGGCACGCTCTCCGAGGCGCTCGACTCCGAGGCCGCGCGCATGATCCGCACCGGCGAGACCGAGGACCACAAGGAAGCCGCCCGCGCCTTCGTCGAAAAGCGCGCCCCGGTGTTCAAGGGGTACTAATGACGTACTTCCTCCCCTTCGCGGAGTCCGCGAAGGGGAGGTGCCCTCGTCTTACGCGGGCGGAGGGGTCATGAGCGGCAGTACAGGTGCTCATGACCCCTCCGTCGCCGTATGACGGCGCCACCTCCCCAGCTTCGCTGGGAAGGAAGTGAAGAGGCGACCGAGCATTCCCACCACGCCCCCGGGCATCAGCACCATCGCTGCGATCAGCAGCACGGCGTAGAGCAGCCCCGACAGGCCTTTGCCCAGTCCGGCCAGCAGGTCGGGGAAGAACTGCAGGAACAGCCCGCCGGCGATGGCGCCGGCGGGCGAATGCATGCCGCCGATCACCAGGCCGAACAGCATCTGCACCGACAGCGCGAAGCTGTAGCTGGCGGGCCCGACATAGCCGAACTGGTAGGACGAGAGGCATCCCGCCAGCGCCAGATAGGCGCCGGCGATACCCGAGATCGTGGCGCGCACATCGGCGACGCGGATGCCCTGTGCGGCGGCGGCGAGGTCGTTGTCGCGCGTGGCCAGCAGGGCGCGTCCCGAGCGGCTGGCGATCAGGTTGGCGGCCAGCCAGATGCCGATCGCCAGCAAGGCCAGCGCCATCATGAAGTTCCAGCGGTCGGCGCTGATGCCGCCGGGCGGCGTCGGGAAGTCGAGATAGAGCCCTTGCACGCCGCCGGTCCACTGCTCGATCAGGCGCCAGCGCAGCAGTTGCGGGAAGGCGATGGCGAAGGCGTAGGTGACCAGTGCCTGTGTCCAGAGACTGTGGCTGCCGGCAATGCGGCCCAGCCCCCAGCCCGCGGCATAGCCCGCCAGCAACGCGGCTGGCAGACCCCAGTAGACCGACAATGGCGTATGCGTGCCGATGATGGCCGCGCTGTAGCTGCCGACGCCGAACAGCGCGGCCTGGGCGAAGGAGAACTGGCCACTGACGCCGCACAGCAGCACCAGACCCAGGAGCGCGATCGACCAGATCACGGCCTGGGTGAAGCGGAAGACGATGAAATCCGGGAAGCAGAACGCGAGGGCGGCCGCCGCCACGAAGCCCATGGTCCATACGGTCCGCATGGCGCTACCATAAGGGACATTCGAAAGCTTAGGGAGTGGAACGATGAAGCTCAGGCAGTGCGTCTTCGTAGCCAAGGATCTCGAAAGCTCGCGCGAAGAACTGTGCGACATCCTGGGGATCGAGGTCGCCTATCGCGATCCCGGCGTCGCCAAGTGGGGCCTGGTCAACGTCGTCTGCCCGATCGGCCACGACTTCCTGGAGATCGTCACGCCCGAGCAGCCCGGCACCTCGGCCGGCCGCTATATCGAGCGGCGCAAGGGCGACGGCGGCTACATGGTGATCATCCAGGTGCCCGACGCCAAGGCCGAGCGGGCGCGTGTCACTGGCCTCGGCGTGCGCGCCGTCGCGCAGAAGGACTTGGCCGAATACAACTACACGCACTTCCACCCCTCCGATACGTCGGGCGTGCTGCTGTCGCTCGACACGACCTTCGCGCCGCCGGGCGTCGATCCCAAATTGTGGTGGCCGCCGGCCGAGAAGGACTGGTTGAAGCATGCGCGCTCGGACGTCACCAACGGGCTGGCCGGCGTCGAGATCCAGGCCGAGGATCCCGACAAGGCTGCCGCCCATTGGTCGAAGCTGCTCGATCGTCCGGTGAAGGACGACATCATCCGGCTCGACGACGACGGCGAGATCCGCTTCACGCCGATCGTCGATGGCCGCGGGCCGGGCGTGTCGGCCTACGACGTCAAGGTGGTCGATCGCGAGCGCGTGCTTGCGGCCGCCAAGAAGCGGCATCGCGATCGTGGTCCCGCTCAGGTCGAGGTCTGCGGCTGCCGCATCAATCTCGTGTGAGTGCGCGACACCAGGAACAGCAGCACACCGAGATTCAGCAGGTTGAAGGCCATGCCGGTCGAGAAGGCCGGCAGGTAGCCGCCGAACTGGTCGTACAGCACCCCGGCGCCCCAGCCGCCGCTCGCCATGCCCAAAAGGCCGGCGAACATCACGGTGGGAATGCGCCAGTTCGCTTCCTGGGCCGAGTAGCATTCGCGGATCACGATGACGTAGGCGGGCAGCAGCCCCGAGAGGCCGAGCCCGAAGGCGGCGGAGACCACGAACAGTGCGGCCATGTCGTGGGTGATCAGGAAGCCCGCCAGCGCCGTCGCCTGCACCAGCGAGCTGAAGAGCAGCGTCTGGAAGCCGCCGATCCTGTCGCTCAGCCAGCCCCAGAACTGGCGCGCCAGGAAGGCCGTGCCCAGCAGGACCGACAGCATGGCCGCGCCATACTGCGAGGCGAATCCCAGGTCGCCGCAATAGGCCACGACGTGGTTCATCGGCATGGCCATGGGCACGCAGCAGGAATAGACCGCGACCATCAGCAAGACCATCAAGAGGTTGGGCGGCAGGCCGAGCGTCGAATCACGTCGCGTGGCGCCGGAGGCGCCGCCCGCCGTCGCCGACGGCGCGATGGGCGCGGGGTGGAGGAAGACCATGGTAAGGGCCACGCCCGACACCAGCACGAAGCCGCCGAACAGCAGCGCCGTGTGGCGCCAACCGACATGATCGACGCCGAACTGCAGCAGCGGCGGCCAGATCGCGCCCGCGACCGCCTGGCCCGAGGCAATCAGGGCGATTGCCGAGCCGCGGCGGCGCTCGAACCACAGGCTTACGTAGGTGAGCAGCGGCGAGAACATGCAGGAAGTGCCGAACAGCCCCATCAGCACGCCGTGGCCGACATAGATCTCGAACAGCCCCCCGACCGCCGACAGCACCAGGCCCATCGCCACCATGGTCGAGCCGAAGATGACGATGGGCCGGATCCCCATGCGGCCCGCCAGCCAACCCGCGACGATGCCGCCGAAGGCCGCGCCGACATAGGAAAGCGAGCTCGCTCCGGCCGGCCCCGATCGGTTGGTCTGCAGCTCTGCCGCGATCTGCTTCATGCCGACCACGACGACCAGCGGGGCGCCATAGGCGATGGTCATGATCGCCAGCGCCGCACTCGCCGTGATCCAGGCGGTGCGGCTGTCCAGAAGACTCGTCATAGCGACTCTACCTCGCGCGACAGGCGCCGAACGGACTCCACCGAAACCTGTCGGGCGAGCTTGGCATGCGCCTGGCGCCAGATTGCCAGCGCCGCCTCGAGCTTGCGCGCGCCTTTTTCGGTCAGCCACACCATGCGCTTGCGTTGGTCGCTCTCGACCACCGCGATCTCCAGCAGGCCCTCGGCTTCGAGCGTGCGCAGCGTGCGTGACAGGGTCGATTGGTCGAGGCCCATGCGATCGGCGAGCGCGCTCACGGTATCGTCGTCCGCCGAGGCGATCTCGGCCATCAGGCCGAACTGGGAGAAGGAGACGCCGGATGGCATCATGCGCTCCTCCAGGAACTGGGTGGCCCGCCGCGCTGCCCGCCGCAGGTTCCAGCCGGCGCAGGTCTCGAGCGCCGTCCGGGCGTCGGCGCGCAGCGTCTTCGGGGGGTGCCTAGGCTTGGTCATGTATCATATGTATATACATAGGATGTAGATACATGGAAACAGCCGTGAAGCCAATCCTCATCGTCGGAAGCTACCTGTCGCCCTATGTGCGCAAGGTCCTGGCGTGCCTCGAGGTCAAGGGCATGGCCTACGAGGTCGACCACATCGTGCCGTTCTTCGGCGACGACCGGTTCTCCAGGCTGAGCCCACTGCGGCGCATCCCGGTGATGGTCGACGGCGACCTCGTGCTGTCGGACTCCTCGGTGATCTGCCAGTACCTCGAGGACAAGCAGCCCGATCCCGGGTTGTTCCCCAAGGACATCGCCGATCGCGCCCGGGCCCGCTGGCTGGAAGAATTCGCCGACACGCGCATGGGCGACGTCTTCATCTGGCGATTCTTCAACCAGATCGCCATCCGACCCTCTGTATGGGGCGAGAAGGGCGACCGCGGGATGGTCGACCGCACGCTCAGGGAGGAGATCCCGTCGGTGCTTGATTATCTCGAAGCGGAGGCGCCGGCAGAGGGCTTCCGGTTCGGAGCGCTGTCGGTCGCGGACATCGCCATCGCCGCCTTCTTCCGCAATGCCGGCTGGGTGCGCTTCCAGATCGACGCGTCGCGCTGGCCGAAGACCGGCGCCTGGATCGCCCGCATCCTCGCCACGCCCGCCATGGCCAAGCTGGCGAAGATCGAGGACGCCATCCTGCGCGTGCCCATCGCCGAGCAACGCAACGCGCTCAAGACGCTGGGCGCTCCCGTCAGCGCCGACACCTACGCCGGTGATATGCCGCGGCGAGGCATCATGCCTGTCTAAAGTCGCTCATGTTCAGGCCGCGCCGAGCCTGAGGGCCGCCGGGACGTCGACGTCGCGGAGCCGCCGCGCGGCCAGCGCGAACGACAGTGCCGATGCCGCCAACACCGTTCCGCCGGCGATGGCGTAGCTGCGCCAGCCCACGACCAGCGGCACGCGAAAGAGGTCGTTGTCTAGGTTCCAAACGATCAACTGGCCGAGGACGGGGCCGACGAGGGCGCCCACGGGCAGCGCCAGCAGGACGGCCGCGCCCAGCTCGCCGGCCAGCAGGAGCACGACCGTGCCCTCGCCGAAGCCGAGGGCGCGCATGATTGCGAGTTCGCGGATCCGCTCGGACAGGACGACTCGCACGGTCGCGTCGACGATCGCGAAGGCGGCGATGGCGGCGAAGACAACGAAGGCCGACACGATGATCGTCAGCGTCCGCGCCATGGTCTCGCGAAACGCCGTCACCGTCGCTCCCCGTGGCACATAGCCGGCAACCAGAGGCGCGTTCCTGAGCGCGCCAAGGAATGCTGATGCTTCGCCCGACGCGAGCTTCACGTTGGCGCCGCTGACCACCGACCCGTCGCCCAAAAGGCGGTCGAGGGCACCAAGCTCCATGTAGGCGCCCATTCCGATGTACTGCTCGACCAGGGCCGCGACGGGGAGCGAGAACGAGTGCCCCGAGAGAGGACTGATGGTCACGCGGTCGCCGACGCGGGCGTTGAGGCGAATGGCGAGCCGGCGAGACAGCGCGATCCCATCGTTGGGGATGGGCACCGGCTCAAGCGCAGGATCGAGCAGGCGCTGGAGAGTGCCGTCGGCCGGCAGGCCGGTGACAACGGCCTGGCGGGACGTGC
>JAEZHS010000328.1 GCA_023436825.1 Pseudomonadota bacterium
TCACCACGCTCTCGTCGTGCTTGGCGAGCGGCACCATCCAGGTGATGGCCTGGGTGCGCATGTTGGCGCGGCCCGACATCTGCGAGCGCATCGACTGGTCGTCGGAGTAGGACAGGATGCCGTCCGGCCCGTACTTCACCAGCAGGCTGGCGTACCACTCGGCCGAGGTCGCGGCGACCGGCGTATTGAGCGTCGGCGTGAGATTGTCCGGCGGATCCTTGAACACCGCGCCGCCCGCGCCCATCAGGTAGGGGATCCAGTTCCAGTGATGCAGCTTGTCGGCGGTGAAGGCCGCGACGTTGTCCTTGTTGTGGACGGCATCGCAAACCTTGATCAGGTCGTCGAAGGTCTTGGGCAGTCCAAGGCCCGCCCGCTCGATCAGGTCGTAGCGCGCCGCGCCTAGAATCATGGCGCCGGCTTCCCAGGCGTAGCCGAAGGTCTCGCCCTTGGCGTTCTTCATCGCCGATTGCGGGCCGCCGGCGAAATCTTCCGGCTCCCAGCTCGCCGGCGTGTACTTGGCGTCCTTTGTGAAGGTGTCGAGATTGGTCATCCAGCCGGCGCCGATCCACCGGCCGGAGTAGATGAAGGTGCAGTTGATGACGTCGAGCGCCGAGCCCCTGGTCGACAATTCGAGGTCGGTGCGCTGGTTGTAGACGGGGAAGGCCTGCATGTTGAAATTGACCTTGATGCCCGTCCTCTCCTCGAACTGCGGGAAGTAGTTCTTGAGGTACTCGAAGTAGGTCGTCTGGAAGCACGAGCCGTTGATGGTCGTGCCGGCGTAGGGCTTGCCACCCTGGGCGTTGACGTGCGGTGCCGCGAGCGCGCCGAGGGCGCCGCCCAGAATGGCGCGACGACGGAGACGGGTCATGCTGCTTCCTCCGGATGTCGTTCCTGGCTTGGAACCTTATTATGTCTGACATATGATCGTCCGACCTCCGTCTCTGTCAACGACGATGATCCGAACCTCGACTGCCGTCGGCAGGGCCGCGCGCATAGCCGAGAAGTTGGGCGCGGCGATCCTCGATGGGACCTACAAGCCGCACGACCTCGTGCCAGGCGAAATCGAGCTCGGCCGCCGCTTTGGCGCGAGCCGCACGGTCGTGCGCGAGGCGTTCAAGCTGCTCGCGGCGAAAGGCCTGATCGCATCGCGCAAGCGGGCCGGGACCTATGTGCGCGCCCGCGAGGAATGGCACATGCTCGATGCCGACGTGCTGGCCTGGCGGCTGCGCGACGGCGCGGCGGAGCCGAAGCTGGTCTTCGATCTCATGCATGCCCGCGCCGTGATCGAGCCCGCGGCGGCGGCGATGGCGGCGCGCGCCCGCACGATCGCGACATTGGCGGCGATCGAGAACGCCTTTGCCGACATGGAACGCGCGTCGCACGACGCCGCCCTGTTCGCCGAGCCCGACGTTCGCTTCCACAAGGCGATCCTGACGGCCACGAACAACGACGTGATGACGGCGTTCGGCGCCTTGATCGAGGCCGCCCTCGGCATCTTCGTCGACGTCGCCACGCGCCATCCCGGTGCGCCGGCGCCATCGGTGCCGCTGCACCGGGCGGTCCTCGAGGCGATCCGGCGCCGCGATGCCGAGGGCGCGCATGGCGCCATGATGGCCCTGCTCGACCGCACGGCGCGCAACGTCGAACGCAACGTCGCAAGCGGTGTCGCGGGCGGACGGCGCCGCAAAGCCCGGCAGACATCGGCTTCGGCTCGGCTATAGTTGTCCTCCGCATCCGGAGGAAACGCCATGAAGGCTGCCGTTCTGTTCAAGCCCAACGAGCCCCTGCAGGTCGTCGATTGCGAGCTCGATCCGCCCAAGGCGAACGAAGTACGGGTCAAGATGAAGGCTTCCGGCGTCTGCCAGAGCGACTGGCACATCATGAACGGCGACTGGCCGTCGCCCATGCCGATCGTGCCGGGCCACGAGGCGGCGGGCGAGATCGCCGAATGCGGCCCCGGCGTGAGCACGGTGAAGCCGGGCGACCACGTGATCTTCTCGTTCCGCCCGCATTGCGGACGCTGCCGCTACTGCAGCCAGGGCCGCACCGTGCTGTGCATCGGCCGGGCGAACGTGCCGCCGGGCGCGCTCTACGACGGCACCTTCCGGCTGAAGCACAAGGGTCAGGCCATCAACCAGATGGCGCGCATCGGCACCTTTGCCGAGGAGGTCGTGGTGCCCGAGGAGATGGTGGTACCGATCCGCAAGGACATGCCGTGGCCGCAGGCCGCCCTGGTCGGCTGCTGCGTGGCGACCGGCGTCGGCGCGGTGACGCGTCACGCCAAGATCGAGGCGGGCTCCACCGTGCTGGTGATCGGCTGCGGCGGCGTTGGGCTGAACGCGGTGCAGGGCGCCATGCTGTCGGGCGCGAGCAAGATCATCGCCGCCGACATTTTGGACAACAAGCTCGAGATGGCCAAGGCCTTCGGCGCCACGCACACCATCAACACCAACACCAACGAGGACGCCGCCAAGAAGGTGAAGGAGATGGCGGGAGGCCTCGGCGTCGACTATGCCTTCGACGCGGTCTCCAACGACAAGACCCAGGCGCTCGCCTTCGATGCGCTGGCGCCGGGGGGACACGCCGTTGCCGTCGGCATCTCCGCCGCGAGCATCCGCGCCTCCTATTCGCCGTTCATGATGGTGTTCACCGAGAAGAAGGTGAGCGGCACCTTCTATGGCTCGGTGCGACCCGACCTCGATTTCCCCGTCCTGGTCGATCACTACATGAACAAGCGGCTGAACATCGACGGCCTGATCAGCCGTACGTACAAGCTCGCCGACATCAACGAAGGGTTCAAGCGCATGATGGCGGGCGAGGTCGCGCGCGGCGTCGTGGTGTTCGACTGAGCACCAGGCGATGAGCGCCCTCGACGACTTCGGCCTCACCGAGGAGCAGAGGCTGATGCGGCGCAACGTCGCCGAGCTTCTGGCGCGTGCGCTGCCTGCCGAGGAGATCCGTCGCCTCGATGCGGCGTCGGAGTTCCCGCACGTCGCGTTCAGGGCGCTGGCGGAAGCGGGCTACATGGCGCTGCCCTACGATCCCGCCTACGGCGGCATGGGCGGCAGCCGCAAGGACCTCGTTATCCTGGTCGAGTCGCTGGCGCGCCATTACAGCGGCGCCTCGTCGCTCTACCTGCCGACAGTGGTCTACGGCGGCATGCACCTGCAGCTCACCGCCGGCGAGCACCTGCGGCGGCGCTATCTTCCCGAAATCTGCGCCGGGCGGCTGAAGTCGGCCTTTGCGCTCAGCGAACCCGACACCGGTTCGGATGCCTCGGGCATCAAGACCCGGGCCGTGCGCGACGGCAACGGCTATCGCCTCAGCGGCCAGAAGCTCTACATCAGCGCCGCGCACGTGGCGGACTATCTGGTGGTGGTCGCCAAGACCGACAGCGAGGCCAGGCACAAGGGCGTCACGCTGTTCTGGGTCGATGCCCGCGCCGCTGGCGTCGAGATGAAGCCGCTCGAGACCTTGGGCCGGCGCACGACCCATCCCAACGAGATCTTCTTCGACGGCGTATTCGTGCCCGCCGATCACGTGATCGGCGAGGAGAACCGCGGCTGGTCGGGCCTCATGAAGGGACTCAATCTCGAGCGTCTGTGCCTCGCCGCCCAGGCCTGCGGCAACATGCATTGGGCGATCGAGTATGCCCGCGCCTTCGCGATCGAGCGCCGCCAGTTCGGCCAGCCGATCTCAAAGTTCCAGGCAATCCAGCACAAGTTCGCGGACATGCGCATCATGCTGAAGAGCACGCAGGCGCTGACCTATCGGCTGGCCGACATGCTGGATGCCGGGCTCGATCCGGTCGAGGAGACGGCGATCGCCAAGATCCAGGGGACCGACGGCGAGTTCAAATGCGCGCATCTCGCCATGGAGATCATGGGCGGTGCGGGCTACACCATGGCGCATGACATCCAGCGGCTGTTTCGCGACGTGCGCGTCGGCTCCATCGGCGGCGGCACCAACGACATCCAGCGCAACACCATCGCCAAGATGATGGGGCTGTGATGAAGCGGCTCGCGCTCGCTCTCCTGCTCCTCGTGACGGTCGCACCCATTGCCGCTGCGCAGGGCCCGTCCGAACCGCGCATCACCTGCGATCGCGGACCGTTCGCCACAAAGACGTACGGCGGCTATCCGTGGGAGCTCTACGGCTGCAGCGACAACCGGTCGATCGCCGTGGTGACGGCGCGCGGCAATCCCGGAATGCCGTTCTACTTCCTGTTTGCCGAGAAGGGTGGCCAGTACCAGCTGAGCGGCGAGGGGACCGGCCGGCCCGAGTTCACGCGCAAGGCCTACGACGATCTGCGGAGGCTGAGCCAGCAGGACATCCGGGCCCTGGTCAAGGAGACCCAGAAGGCAGGACCGCGCCCCAGTCAGTGAACGACCGGTCGCTCCATCGCCAGCGTCCGACCGACCCGCGGCCCACGCTGCCACGCCGCGTCCGCGCGGCAGGCGAACAGCTGCAGCGAGCCGTCCTGCGTGTCGAGCGGCTCGACGTCGAAGATGCGCAGGCCGCTTGCCGCGAAGAGCTGCTCGGCCATCTGCGTCGATAGACAGGATGTTCGCGAAACCTCGAATGTCGCCACGCCCTCGGGGTTGAGGAGCAGGGTGAAGCCGTCGAGGAAATCGTCGATGTCCGCCACACGCGATAGCGCGTTGTTCGCCACCATGAGATCGGCATCGATGCCCTCGGCCGCGAGGCTTCGCGCCATGTCGCGGCCGAACGATCCGGTCAAGGTCGGAACGCCCCGCACCTTCATCGCGCGGACGGCGGCGGCATGGTCGCGCTCGATGCCGATGACGGGGATGCCGAGTCGACTGAACTGCTGCAGCAGGGAGCCGTCGCTACTCGCCACCTCGATCACGTGGCTTTGCACGCCGAGGCCGAGATAGGCCGTCATCCGCTCGGCGTAGCGCTTGGTATGAACCGCTTCGAACAACGAATCTGCCCCGCAAATAGGACCGGCATGATGCTGGGGCGCGACGAGTCGGGCTGTGGCCATAGTGTGACCACGCGGTCGGAAGTTTCAGCCGCTCTGTCTAGTATCGCCGGTGCGGAGGTTACTCCGCGCTAACCGCAGCGAGGGACCTCTCTTGTTGCCCAAAGGCCCCTCGCTACGCTCGGGGTGACAGCCGCGACTCGCCGACCAGCGATAGTCAGTACTGGTTAGAGCGGCTCGGCGAGACTCTTCTCGATCTCCTTGGCGAACTCCTCGACGGAATAGAACTTCATGAGCTGGTCGCGGCTCCAGGCAAGCGGCGTCGACTTCACGAACATCAGCGAGGCGATGCGGCGGCTCGCGCCCGTGCCGCCTTCGGCACACGGTGGGCAGGAGGGCGCGGGCCGAATCGCCTATCAGCACCACGCGACCTCTCGACCAGTGCGGCGCACGGCAGTCTTCGAGATTCCAGAAGAACATGTCCTTGTCGCTTGCCGGCATGGCGTCGAACGTCACGGATGGATGCCGACGAAGCGACCAGCACCCCAGTATTCGCTGACGGTCTTGTGCGGCGCGGCGGCGGCCGGCGCCCACCACACCCAGCCGCCCCAACCGGTCGGCCGCATCTCGACCTCGCCCGCGACGTGACGGCGCACCGCCGAGTGAATGCCGTCGGCGCCGACGACCAGATCGAAGCGACCAGGGCTGCGCGTGTCGGCAAAGGCCTCGACCTCCTCGCCGTACTCGACCAGCCGCGTGATGCGCACGCCCATTTCGAGCGGCACGTCGGGCGCCGCCTCGCGCAGGATCTGCAACAGGTCGGCGCGTGAGAGCTGGCGGCTGACGCCGAATCTGCCGAGCGCACCGGCGATGTCGAAGGTCCGCATCGCCTCGCCGTGAAGAGGGCCAGCATGTCATCCCGCGGCGTCGACGTTGTCCGCCCGAGCGACGAGTTGCGGCCTGATAGGCGTCTGACGCGGCAGCGCGCTCGAGCTCTGCAATGCCCGCTCTCACGATCAACACACGCATCTTCAGCCTCCCTGACGATTGCCGAGTTGGTTGCCGGATCGTTCGCTTTGAATCGTCTTGCGGGACCCTGCTGGCCGGTCTAAACCCGAGCGCGCTTCCCGCGGCGGGCCCAAAGTGCATTGCCCGACCTCAATTTTCCTAGCAATGGCAGAGACTTAACTCAATGCTCTCGCGCGTCATCGGGCTTTTTTCGGCTGACATGGGCATCGACCTCGGGACGGCCAACACACTGGTCTACGTCAAGGGCCGCGGCATCGTTCTCAATGAACCGTCAGTCGTTGCGCTCACGACGCAAAGCGGCAAGCGTCAGGTCCTGGCGGTCGGCGAGGAAGCCAAGATGATGCTGGGCCGCACACCCGGCAACATCCAGGCGATCCGCCCCCTGCGCGACGGCGTCATCGCCGACTTCGAAGTCGCCGAGGCGATGATCAAGCACTTCATCTCCAAGGTGCACAATCGCCGCAGCTTCGCCCATCCGCAGATCGTGGTCTGCGTGCCCTCCGGCTCCACTGCCGTCGAGCGCCGCGCCATCCAGGAATCGGCCGAGAGTGCCGGCGCCCGCAAGGTCTGGCTGATCGAGGAGCCGATGGCCGCCGCGATCGGCGCCGGCCTGCCGGTGACCGAGCCGACCGGCTCGATGGTGGTCGATATCGGCGGCGGCACGACCGAGGTGGCGATCCTGTCGCTGGGCGGTATCGTCTATCCGCGCTCGGTGCGCGTCGGCGGCGACAAGATGGACGAGGCCATCATCGGCTACATCCGCCGCAACCATAACCTGCTGGTCGGCGAGAGCTCGGCCGAGCGTATCAAGAAGACCATCGCCTCGGCCTGCCCGCCCGACGACGGCGAGGGCCGCACCATGGAGATCAAGGGCCGCGACCTGATGAACGGCGTGCCGAAGGAGCTGGTCATCACCGAGCGCCAGATCGCCGAAAGCCTGCAGGAGCCGGTGAGCGCCATCGTCGAGGCCGTAAAGGTGGCGCTCGAGAACACCGCCCCCGAGCTCGCGGCCGACATCGTCGACAAGGGCATCGTGCTGACCGGCGGCGGCGCCATGCTGGCCAACATGGACACCGTGCTGCGCCAGGCCACCGGCCTGCCGGTCTCGGTGGCCGAGGATCCGCTGCTCTGCGTGGCCCTGGGCACCGGCCACGCCGTGGAGAACATCGACCGCCTGCGCGGCGTCCTGTCGTCCATGTATTAGCCGTCATCCCGAGCGAAGCCGCCCGAAGGGCGGCGAAGCCGAGGGACCTCGTCTTTTTGGGCCGAGG
>JAEZHS010000356.1 GCA_023436825.1 Pseudomonadota bacterium
CGTGAGCCCCCCCCCCCGGCCCCGCGCGCGCCCGCGCGCGGTCCGGAAGATTACCGGAACGGCGGTTCGTCGAAGCTGCGGAGCTTGCGCGAGTGCAGCGAGTGGAGCTCGCTGCGCAGCAGATCGATGGTCTCGAGGCCGATATGCAGATGCTCGCCGACGGCGCGCTGGTAGAAGCGCGTGGCCGCACCCGGCAGCTTGATCTCGCCGTGCAGCGGCTTGTCGGAGATGCAGAGCAGCACGCCGTAGGGCACGCGCAGGCGATAGCCTTGCGTGGCCAGCGTGGCGCTCTCCATGTCGACGGCGATGGCGCGCGCGTGATTGATGCGCCGGCGCTCCTGGGTCCAGCGCAGTTCCCAGTTGCGGTCGTCGTAGCTCACCACCGTGCCGGTGCGCAGCCGCCGCTTCAGCGCCTCGCCCCTCTCGCCGGTCACGCGCTCGGCCGCCTGCTGCATGGCCACCTGCACCTCGGCCAGCGCCGGCACCGGCACTTCCGGCGGCAGCAGTTCGTCGAGGATGCGATCGCGCCTCATATAGGCGTGCGCCAGCACGTAGTCGCCGATGGTCTGGGATTGCCGCAGGCCGCCGCAGTGGCCGATCATCAGCCAGCAATGCGGACGCAGCACCGCGAGATGGTCGGTCGCCGTCTTGGCGTTGGACGGGCCGACGCCGATGTTGATGATGGTGACGCCGCCGCTGCCGTCGCCGCGCAGGAGGTTGTAGGCCGGCATCTGGAAGCGATGCCAGGGTGCGGCCATGACGGCCGCTTCGGCCACCGAGGTGTCCTCGCCGCGCCGCACGACGGCGCCGCCGGGCAGCACGAGCTGGGTGTATGGGCCGCCCGGCTTGCCCAGCTCCTCCATCGCCCAGGTCAGGAAATGGTCGACATAGCGCTGGTAGTTGGTCGCCAGGATCCAGGGCTGGATGGTGCGCCAGTCGGTGCCCGTGTAGTGCAGCAGCCGGCGCAGCGAATAGTCGACGCGCAAGGCGTCGAACAACGCGAGCGGGCGCGCGCCCCTGGCCTCCGACACCCAGGTGCCGTCGGCGATCTCGGCGCCGACATTGGCGAGCACCGGCGTCGGGAAGTGACGCGCGAGCTCGGACACCGAGAGATCGCCGTGGATGAATTCGTCGCCCGCTTCGGTGACGAAGGGATAGGGGATCTCCTGGTCGCTGACGCCGACCTCGATGGTGCCGCCGAACTCCTCGGTGAGCGGACGCAGCTGCTCGAGCAGGTACTGACGGAAGAAGCGCGGCTGCGTCACCGTCGTGGTATAGCGCCCCGGCGCCTGGAACTTCGCCCAGGCGCGGCGCGTGAAGCGCACGGCGCCGGCCGGTTGCCAGTCGACGCAGAGTTCGGGATAGCGGAAGCGCGCCCGCTCCTGGGGCGTGGGCACTGCACCCGATTCGGTGAAGCGGGCCAGCGCCTCGCGCAACGCTACGCTCGCCGTCGCATGCAGCTCCTCGAGGCGATCGACCGCCTGCTCAGGACTCATGCTCTTCCGGACCGCGCGCATCTTGCGCGCTCATGATTCATGAGCGAGCTGGAAGCTCGCGGTCCAGAAGACCATGAGCGGCACGGAGTGGCGCGCTCCCATAATTACTTGCACTCGGGCTTGGGCAGCGGCTCGAGGCGCGTGATGCGGTATTCGATGCCGCCGTCGCTTTCCTCGTGGGTGCCGTAGAGCTCGACGCCGTTGTCGAGGGTGACGCTGCTCATCTCGTAGGCGGGCTCGCCCTGCCCCTTGCCGTCGGCCTGGGCGTCGAAGAAGCCGGCGCGGTAGTAGATGCGCGTGCGGCCGTCGGCCAGCTGCTCGCCGCCTTCGGGGATCTTCACGTCGCTCAGCCGCTTGGGCAGCTTGCCGATCAGGACGTTGACCGACTGCGGCGGCTTCACCTTCTCGCCGAAGAAGAACTGCGCGTCGAAGCCGGTCTCGCCGGCCTTGGCTTGGCGGATCGTCTCGCGCGCGATGGCGACCGGGAACAGCGTGGGGGCAGGCAGCGCCACCGTCTGGCCCTCGGGGTCGGTGAAGCGGGCCTCGCCCTTGCCGTCGTCGCCGATCAACGCCTCGCCCTTGACCACGCTGGTCTGACGCCCCCCCACGCTCGTGCGGTGGTCGAAGCGCAGCTTCTTGCCGTCGCGGCTCTCGGTCATCTGCGACTGCTGTTCGCTGGCCACGGCGCCACGCCCGCCCGCCGTCTCCAGCCGCAGCCGCTGGTTCACGACGTAGCCGCCGTCGCAGGTGAGCTTCAGTTCGTAGGCATAGGTGCCCGAAGTGCCGGTGCCCGGCTTGCCCCGGTCCATCGCCGAGACCGAGTAGACGGCGCGATGCGGCGCGAAGTCCTGGGCGGCCGCCGGCGCCAGCGCGGCGGCGGTGGTCACCAGGAGGGACATGGGGATCAAAAGAGAAATGCGCACACGGGCATTCAGCATCGCGGCCTCGGCAGGGCTTGGATTTGAACCAGGCGAGCATCCACTGCGAAATCGCCGTAGTCGAGCAGCATCGAGCGGGCAATCCCGTTGGCCAGCAAATCCAGCGCCAGCTCATACTCCGGATTGGCCGTGCCCTGGTCGCCTGCGGCGAAAAAGGCCAGTCGCACGCCCCATGCCGGCTGGCCGCGCAGCAGGCTGACATCGCCGCGGACGGCCGGCGCGCCGGCGGCGCGCGGCGGCTTGCCGATCACCGCATTGACGGTGAAGGCGCCGTCGAGCCGGGCGCCGTCGAACACGCTGTAGGACACCGATTTGTCGCCGTCGCGGGCATGCCGGATGATCAGGGCGAGATGGGTCGTGGGAAAGAGAGTGCCGGCCGGGAGTTCGAAGCTCCTGGCCTCGGGCAGTGAAAACGAGGCCCGGCCCTTGCCGCCGTTGGGTTCGAGGTCGGCATGGCCGCGCAACTCCTCCTCGACCTCCTGGTCCTGGATGTTGCGCACACTGAAGCGCAGTTGCAGGCCGTCCTTGGTCTCGTAGCTGGTGAAGCTCGAATCGGTGTCGAACTCCTCACCGTCGTTGCGCAGGAACTTGAGTTTGATGCGCTGCTTGACCTCCCAGGCCTCGCAGGAATCGACCATCTCCAGCACCATGCGGCCGTTGACCTCGACGATGCCGCTGTTGGGCCGTGCGACATTGAGCTTCATGTCGTAGGTCGCCCGATGCGGCACCAGGACGACGTCCTGCTGCTGTTGCGCCAGTTGCTGCTGCTGGGCGCCCGCGCCGCTTATCCACAGGCCCAGCAACAGGACGGCGCAGACAGCGGCGAAGGGGGCCGCGATCTGGACGCGGGAACGGCGAAAACTAAGCGTGTTCAACGGACAATGGCAGGAGGCTAGGCCTTGTAGCCGGGCGCCTCAGCGTAATATCCATGCCCAGAGATTGCCAGAATCATCGCTGCGGCATGGCGGCCGCACAGGGAGGAAAACCGTCTAATGACCACAGGCAAACCTCGGGTTCTCGCCACCCGGCACTTTCCGCCCGACGTCGAGGCCCGGCTGGCGGCGAACTTCGACGCCGTGCTCAATCCCGAGGACCGGCTCTACGACGGCCCGGCGCTGATCAAGGCCGCCCAAGGCTGCGACGGCGTCATGTGCGCGGCGGGCGATCCGCTCAACGCCGAGACTATCGCCGGCCTGCCCGCCTCGGTGCGCATGATCGCGACCTTCTCGGTGGGTTACGAGCATGTCGACGTGGCGGCCGCCGCCAAGCGCGGCATCCTGGTCTCCAACACGCCCGACGTGCTGACCGACGCAACCGCCGACATCACCCTGCTCTGCCTGCTGGGCGCCGCCCGGCGCGCCCACGAGGGCACGACCATGCTCAGGACCCACAGCTGGGTCGGCTGGACGCCCACCCAGCTCATGGGCGTGCATGTCACCGGCAAGCGCCTCGGCATCCTGGGCATGGGCCGCATCGGCCAGGCGGTGGCCGACCGGGCGCGCGCCTTCCGCATGCAGATCCACTACTCGAACCGCTCGCGCCTGCCGGCCGACCTCGAGAAGGGTGCGGTTTTCCACGCCAACGCCGACGACATGCTGCCGCATTGCGACTTCCTGTCGATCAACGCGCCGATGACGCCGGCGACCCGCAAATGGGTCAATGCCGAGCGCATCGCCAGGCTACCCAAAGGCGCCGTCGTGGTGAACACGGCACGCGGGGGCGTGGTCGACGACGAGGCGCTGATCGCCGCACTGAAAAGCGGACGGCTCGCCGCCGCCGGCATCGACGTGTTCGACGGCGAGCCCAAGATCCACCAAGGCTACTACGGGCTGGAGAATGCCTTCCTGCTGCCGCACATGGGCTCGGCCACGGTCGAGACACGCAATGCCATGGGCTTCAAAGCGCTCGACAACCTCGAAGCCTTCCTGCTCAGGAAGGAGGCGCCGCCGGACGCCGTGAAGGCTTCTTGACCGAGTGCTTCCTGGGCTTCTTGGGCTTGGCCGTGGGCGGTGGTGACGACGGCGGCGGCGGCTCGGCAATGGCTGTCGGCGCGGCATCATTCGAGCCCTGCGCGACGGCGGTTACCGGCGCCGCGGGCGCGGCCGGCGCTGCGGGCGCCGGCTTGTAGGCGGCGGCGTCCCAGCTCGCCGCCGGCGCGTCGGCTGTGGTGCGCAGCGGCGGCGCATAGTGTACGCCGTCCTCCGCGACCATGCGCTGAGGGTCGTCGTAGTCGACCTTGTAGGGATCCTTGTCGCCTTCGCGCGGCCTGCAGACGGCGCGACCCTTGATGACGCGCCACAGGGCGCAGTCCTGCTTGGACACCATGGAGATCATGTGGTCGCCGGAGGTCTTGTCACTGGCTACCAGCAGCCCGCCATCGGCGGCGTAGCTCGCTCCCGACACCGCCAGCGGCACGCCGCAGGCTCCGGTCATCAGGCCCGCGCCCACGACCAGCGACAGCGTAATGAAAGGGAGCCGAGGAAAGCTCATATTTGACTTAATATAAATTGAATAATCCGTTGAATGTAATGGCATTTATGGATTCAGTCAATCTGACCGAAACATCTACCATCCATAGTCGTCGAAGGCCAATCGGCCCTCTACAAGTCGACGGGAGGCGGTCTGGACATGAGCGGATTCACGGAAACGGATGTGCCCGACCAGTCGGGCAAGTGCTTCATTGTCACCGGAGCGAACACGGGAATCGGCTTTGAAGCAGCGCGCGTGCTGGCGGCACGGCGGGCCCGCGTGCTGCTCGCCTGCCGCGACAAGGCGAAGGCCGAGGCCGCCATGGCCCGGATCAGACGGCTGACGCAAGGTGCCGACGTGGTCTTCCTGTCGCTCGACCAGGCGGATCTCGACAGCGTGCGCGCGGCGGCCGAACTGGCGGCGAAGGAGCCGCGTATCGATGCGCTCGTCAACAATGCCGGCGTGATGCGTCCGCCCTTGATGCGGACCAAGCAGGGCTTCGAATTGCAGTTTGGCGTCAATCATCTCGGCTGCTTCGCCCTCAGCGCCCTGATGCTGCCGACGCTGGCGAAGACCGCCGGAGCGCGCGTCGTCGTCACCGCCAGCGTCGCCCACCGGCGCGGACGGATCGCCTGGGACGATCTCAATGCCGAGAAAAGCTACGACCGGTCCCAGCGCTACGCCGACAGCAAGCTCGCCAACATGCTGTTCTTCTTCGAGTTGGACCGGCGGCTGCGCGCCGCGGGTTCCGCGGTGACGGCGGTCGGCTGCCATCCAGGGATTGCGGCGACCGATCTGGGACGGCACATGGGGCCGCTCCAACTGCTGGTCCCCCTGGTCGGCATGACGCTCAACACCGCGGCCATGGGCGCTTGGCCGACGCTCCAGGCTGCGACAGCGGCGGTGAGCCCTGGCGGCTACTACGGACCGATCGAGCGTGGCGGAAAGCGCGGGCCGTCCGGTCCGGCGTGGCGAACGCAGCAGGCCCAGGATCGCGAACTTGCGCAACGTCTCTGGGATGTGTCCGTTGCCATGACCGGAATCGATCCCGGCCTGCCGCCGACCTGAGCGTTCAGGCCGCCTCCCGCACCTTCTGCACGTAGACGTTGATGATCAGCGCCGCCAGCAGGATCAGGCCGCGGATCAGGATTTTCAGGAAGCTGTCGATCTGGATGTGGTCCAGGCCGTTGTTCAGCACGCCCAGGATCAGGAGCCCGATGATGGTGTTGCCGATGCCGCCGCGGCCGCCGAACAGGCTGGTGCCGCCCACCACGACGGCGGCGATGGCGTCCAGCAGATAGCCGTCGAACTCGTTCTGCTGAGCGCTGCCGAAGTGGGCGACGCCCAGCATGCCGGCCACGCCCGAGCACATGGCCGAGATGACGATGACGGCGCCCAGCACCAGCTTGACGTTGACGCCGGCATATTCGGCTGCCTCGCGGTTGCCGCCGACCATGTACACGTAGCGGCCGAAGCGCGTGTAGGTCAGGACCAGGTGGCCGGCCAGCAGGAAGGCCGCGGCCACCAGGACGAGACAGGGAATGCCGGCCACCCTGCCCGCCCCCAACAGCGAGACGAGGTCGGGCACGGCATAGGCGATCTGGCCACGCACCAGCAGGGCCGAGATGCCGGCGCCGATCTGCATCATGGCGAGGGTCATGATGAAGGATGGGATGCCGATCACCGTGATGCCCGCGGCATTGACCAGCCCCAGCATGAAGCAGCCGATCAGCGCCAGGATGATGGCGACGAACCCCGGCAGCGGAACATTGGCAATGTTCACGTAGCCTTCCTGGAGCGTGAAGTACGCGACGGCGATGCCGGTGACATTGGCGATGGCGGCGACCGACAGGTCGATCTCGGCGCACAGGATTACGAAGGTGAGCCCGACCGCGATGATCCCGGTGACCGAGACCTGGGTCAGGATGTTGGCGGCATTGTCGAGCGAGACGAAGGACCGGCTGGTCAGGCTGAAGAAGGCCACCAGCACGATCAGGGTCGCGAACGGCGCGATGATGCGCATCTGGTTGCGCAGGAAGGCTCCCATCGCCGTCATGTCATGCCGCCTCCAGAAGCTGGTCCTTGCTCACGGTGCGCCCGGCGAATTCGCGGACGATCCGTCCCTTCTTCATCACCACGATGCGGTCGGCCAGCGACAGCACGGTCTCGGGCTCGGTCGACAGCACGACGACGCCCAAGCCCTGGTCGCGCAGGCCTTTGACGATCCGCACGACGTCCTCCTTGGCGCCGACATCCATGCCGCGCGTCGGTTCGCTCAGCACAAGCACCTTGGGCGGCCAGGTCAGCCACTTGGCGAGCGCCACCTTCTGCTGGTTGCCGCCCGACAGGCTGCCGAGCAGCGTCTCGACGGTCGGCGGCCGGATCGACAGCGACTGCACATGCCGGCGGGCGATGTCCTTCTCGACCGAGGGCCGCAGCAGCAGGCGACCGATGCGGCCCAGCACGCTTATGGACATGTTCTTGTAGACCGGCTCGGCCTGGAACAGCATCGACCGGCGGCTCTCCGGCACGAAGGCGATGCCGGCCCGGCAAGCCTCGTTGGTGCTGCGCGGCCTCAGGACCTTGCCGCCGATCGACATCGTGCCGGCATCGGCCCTGAGCTTGCCGAACAGGGTACGGGCAAGCTCGATCAGGCCGCAGCCCATGAAGCCGTAGATGCCCAAGACCTCCCCTGCCCTGACATCGAGCGACACATCGGCGAAGGCGCGGCCGGCGGCCAGTCCGCGTACGCCCAGCACGACCGGCGCTTCGGGGCGGCTGTCGAGCGCGATCGCGCCCGTGTAGCTGCCTTCCAGCTCCTCGTGGCCGCGGCCGATCATGCGCTGGATCAGCCAGCCCTTGTCGATCGCGCCGGCCGCCTCGGTGGCGATGAGCCGGCCGTTGCGGAAGATCGTGACGGTGTCGGCGATCGCCAGCACGTCGTCGAGGAAATGCGAGATGAAGACGATGCTGCGGCCGCTGGCGCGCACGCCGCGCAGCACCTCGAACAGGCGCTGCACCTCGGGCGGCGACAGCGCCGAGGTCGGCTCGTCGAGGATGACGATGCGGGCGCCCGAGAACAGCACGCGGGCGAGCTCGATGAGCTGCTGCAGGCCGATCGCCAGCGAGCCCATGCGCGCGGCCGGATCGACATCGATGCCGAGGCTGGCAAGATGCCGGCGGGCGCCTTCCATCATGGCGCGCCAGTCGACGATGCCGCCCTTCGTCGGCTGCTGGCCGAGATAGACGTTCTCGGCCACGCTGAGATCGGGCACGACGCTCAGCTCCTGGTGGACCATGCCGATGCCGGCGGCCAGCGCCTCGCGCGGCGAGCGGAAATGCACCGGCCGGCCGTCGATCGCCATTCGTCCATCGTAGTGGCCGTGGAGGCCCGCGATGATCTTCATCAAGGTCGACTTGCCGGCGCCGTTCTCGCCGACCAGCCCGTGGATCTCGCCCCGGCGCAGCACGAAGTCGACTTCGCGCAGGGCCGCGACGCCGCCGAAAGACTTGGAGATGCCGCGCAGTTCCAGCGGCGGCGCGGCTTCTTCCGTCATGCCCAGGCGATGCCGATCAGATGAGGAAGTGATCCTGCATCCACAGCATGCCGGCGGCGTTCTCCTTGGTCACCACCGGACCGTCGGTGACGATGCTCTTGGGAATGCCGCTGCCCGCCTTCTCGCCGGCGGTGACCGCCGCCACGCCGGCGATGATGGCGCCGCCGTGGATGCGGCAGCTCGGGTTGCGCACGGTGGCGAACATGCGGCCGTCGGAGACGGCGTTGATCGCCGGCGGCATGGCGTCGACGCCGCCGATCAGGATGTTGGTGCGGTTGCGCGCCTTCATGACGTTGTAGGCGGCGAGCGCCATGTCGTCGTTGTGGAAGAAGGCAGCGTCGATCTGCGGGTACTTGGTGAGATAGGTCTCCCACAGGCGCGCCACCTTGGTGACGTCCCAGTCGGCCGGCTGGGTATCGAGCACCTCGATGCCGGGATACTGCTTGACCACCGCATTGAATCCCTTGGCCCGGCCCTGCGCGCCGGTATGACCGAGCGCACCCTGGGTCATGATCATCTTGCCCTTGCCGCCGAGCTTGGCGACCAACGCCTGGGTGACGGACGCGCCCATGAACTCGTTGTCGGGGGCGAGGAAGCTGTGGACGTTGATCTTGTCCAGGGGGGCGATCAGCGTGTCCATGTCGATCACGGGCGTGCCCGCGTCGATCATCTTCTGCACCGGCTGGGTCAGCGTGCCGATGCCGAACGCCTGGATGGCGACGAAGTCCCATTTCTGCGAGGCCATGTTGTCGACCGCGGCGCGCTGCTTGACGGCGTCGAGCTGGCCGTCGAACCACGTCACGTCGACATTGTAGAGCTTGCCCCAGTATTCGGCCGCGGCCTTGCCCTGGGCGCACCAAGTCGCCTGCAGGCCCGCGTTGGAGAACGCAGCCTTCAGTGGCCTCTCCGAACGGCCGGCCGCGACGCCCGCCAGCGCCGGGGTCACGCCGATCACGCCGAGCGTCGCCGCCGCTCCTCCGGCCGTAGCGACGGTTAGAAAGTCACGCCTTGTCCTGCCGAACGTGTCCGTCATCGCTTCCTCCGTGGTGAACCGGTCGAATGCCGATCTTCAGGCGAGTCTGGCAGCGGGGACTTTCAGCGGCAAGCCGGGGTGCTACGCCGTCAGGGGAGGTCAGG
>JAEZHS010000366.1 GCA_023436825.1 Pseudomonadota bacterium
CGTAGTCGAGGGACCTGTTCTTGTCGATGTATCAACAAACAGGTCCCTCCGCTCCGCCTCGCTACGCTCGGCTCCGGTCGGGATGACGGGGTTTTGCAGTCACATGCGATAGCCCTGCGCCTGCCCGGGGTCGCAACCGCGCCGGACGTGGCTGACCAGCGACAAGCTCAGCCGTTATAAGCCCGGCTCCCGCTATCGCGCAGCCAGAGCCGCACCAGCAGGCGCTTGCGCCCGGGCTCCGGCCAGTCGCGGAAGGCAGTGCGCTTGTGGCCGAGCGCGCGATTGTCGATCAGCTGCATCTGGCCCGGCTGGAACTGGAAGCGCGCCGACATGCCGGGTTCGTTCAGGATGGCTTCGAAGGCTTGCAGCGCAGCCGTGCCCTCGTTGTCGAGCGGCACGCCGGCGAGCTTCTGGCCGTTCTTCACCTGGAAGTGCGACAGGCGGGCGATCAGCCGGCCGTCCTCGGCCTCGAGCATCGGATGGTGGGTCGTCATGACGTCGCCGGGCGCGTGCTCGCGCTGGCGGTCGAAGTAGAAGGGTTGATAGAGCCGCGGCAGCAGCTCGGGGTGGCGTCGCCGCATCTCTTCGTGCGCCGTGGCGAAGCTCACGATGCCGCTCATGCCGCCTTCCATCGCCGTGCGCAGGCACATCAGGCCGACATAGTGCGGCGGCACGTGGTTGTAGCTGTTGTCGGTATGGAAGTTCTGCTCGGCATTGGTGACGTCGGGCCGGACGCCGTTGCCCGGCGGTCGGCCGAGATCGGTGACGTCGTAGATCGAGGTGCCGTCCCACTTCTGCGCCACCGGCCGCGCCACCAGCGAGGCCAGCAGCCACCACACCGCGCGAGCCGCGTCCTCCGGCCAGCGCTCGACCGGCAGGCGATCGACGACGGCGAAGCCCGGCCCGTCGTCGATGGTGCGCTTGACCTCGCGCATGAAGATGTGCGAGGCGTCCAGGGCGAAGTCGTCCAGCCGCAGCAGCAGGAGCGGCAGCGGATCGCGGTCGAGCGCCGCCATGACCCGATCGAGCTCTTTCTCCACGTCGGCCGGCAGAGCCAGGCGGCCGGCCCCGGCGGGCAAAGTATCACCGCGCCAGAGCAACCGTTCGGGAAGCGCCTGGCGGGTCATGGCGTCAGTCGCGCAGCAGCTCGTTGATCGAGGTCTTGGAGCGCGTGCGCTCGTCGACCGTCTTCACGATCACCGCACAGTAGGTCGAGGGGCGATCGGGGCCGCCGCCGATATTGCCCGGCACCACCACCGAATAGGGCGGCACCTTGCCGACATGGATCTGGCCGGTGGCGCGATCGACCACCTTGGTGGTGGCCGAGATGAACACGCCCATCGACAGCACCGCACCGGTGCCGACGATCACGCCCTCGACGACCTCGGAGCGCGCGCCGATGAAGCAGTTGTCCTCGATGATCACCGGGTGGGCCTGCAGCGGCTCGAGCACGCCGCCGATGCCGACGCCGCCCGACAGGTGACAGTTCTTGCCGATCTGGGCGCACGAGCCGACCGTCGCCCAGGTGTCGACCATGGTGCCCGTATCGACATAGGCGCCGAGGTTGATGAACGACGGCATGACCACGACCGACGGCGCCACGTAGGAGCCGCGGCGGATCACCGAGCCCGGCACCGACCGGAAGTTCGCCTTGGCGAAGCGCGCGGCGTCCCAGCCCGTGGTCTTGAGCGGCACCTTGTCGAACCAGGGGGCGGCGCCCATGCCCGGAAACGCCGCGCCGCCGTCCATCGGCACCGAATCATAGAGACGGAAGGAGAGCAGCACGGCTTTCTTGAGCCACTGATTGACGACCCATTCGTCGCCGACCTTCTCCGCCGTGCGGAAGCTGCCGTCGTCGAGGCCGGCGATCGCCGCCTCGATGGCGTCGCGCACTGGACCCTTGGTGGCGCTGTTGATGCCGTCGCGCTTCTCCCACGCGGCATCGATGGCGGCTTCAAGCTGCTTGCTCATCGTTCCCCTCGAAAATGCCGCCGGACCATAGCGTCGGGGGGCGGGGAGTCAATGTTCGGGCTATGCTGCGCCATGACCTACAAGATCCCTGAATCGGTGCTGGTGGTGGTCCATACGCGACGGCTCGAGGTGCTACTCCTGCAGCGCGCCGACGGCGGGTCGTGGGGCAACTGGGGCGCCTGGCAGTCGGTGACCGGCTCGCGCGCGCCGGACGATCCCGACCTAGAAGCTACGGCGCGGCGCGAGCTTTTGGAGGAGACCGGCCTGTCGGTCGGCACGCTCACCGACTGGCACCACGTCAACCGCTACGAGATCTGGCCGCAATGGCGCGCCAGGTACGCGCCCGACGTCACGCACAACACCGAGCACGTGTTTGGCTTCCTGGTCGACAGCCCGACCGTCGCCACCCTCGATCCGGCGGAGCATGTCGCCCAGCTCTGGCTGCCCTGGCGGGAGGCGATGGAGCGGACGTTTTCTCCGACTAATCGTGAGGCGATCAGCCAGCTGCCAGAACGTGCCGGGCTTTGACGTGTCCAGGTCGCACAGCTATCAGTTTCCGGTGACAAAGACGATCCAGCTACGCCATGTGCCGGATACCTTGCATCGCCGGCTAAAGTCGCGAGCAGGGCGGGCGGGCATGTCGTTGTCTGGCTATCTGTTGCAGCAGGTTCGCAGCATGGCCAACCGGCCGACCATCGAAGAGATGCGGGCACGATTGGCACGTCGGTCCGCTATTGCGCCATCGATTGATACGGCAGACGCCGTGCGCGCCCAACGCCGTAGCCGGTGATCGTCATCAACGAACAAGGCTCTTCGACTTCCCGGGAAGCCTCCAAGCTCGGCCAGTTCAGCTGGGCCCTGTTCGACTGGGCCAATCAGCCCTTCTTCACCGTCGTCACGACCTTCATCTTCGGCCAGTACTTCGCCAACCACATGATCGGCGATCCGGTGAAGGGCCAGGCCGAGTGGGCCTTCACGCAGTCGACGTCGGGCGTGATCATCGCCGTCCTGAGCCCCTTTCTCGGCGCCATGGCCGATGCCGGCGGCCGGCGTAAACCCTACATCCTGTTGTTCCAGTGCCTGGTCGCGGTGGGCTGCATCGCGCTGTGGTGGGCCTATCCGCAGCGGCCCGACCTCGTGTCGCTGATCAGCTGGGCGGTGGTGATCGCCACGGTCGGCGCCGAGATGTCGATCGTGTTCAACAATGCGCTGCTGCCCACCATCGTGTCGCCGGCGCGCATGGGCCGATTGAGCGGCTTCGGCTGGGGCCTGGGCTACTGCGGCGGCCTGCTGGCGCTGTTCGCGGTGCTGATCGTGAGCCGGCCGTCGATGTTCGGTCTCTCTGTCGACGACAGGCCCCTGTTCGGCCTCGACCCGCAGACCTACACGGTCGAACGGCTGGTCGGCCCCGCCTCGGCGGTGTGGCTGGCGATATTCGTGATCCCGATGTTCCTGTTCACGCCGGACGGCAACCAGCCCCGGCGCGTGTCGCTGGCGGAGGCTGCGAGAAGCGGCGGACGGGCTCTGCTGCACACCGTGCTGAAGCTTCGCCGCTATCGCAACGTGCTGCTCTATCTGATCGCGTTCATGCTCTACAACGACGGGCTTGCCGCCATCATCGCCTTCGGCGGCGTCTATGCCGCGGCGATCTTCGGCTGGGACACGGTGACCATCGGCATCTTCGGCATCATCGTCACCATCTTCGCCATCCCCGGCGCCTTCCTGGGCGGCCGGCTCGACGACCGCATCGGCAGCAAGCGCACGGTGCAGTTCGCCGTGCTGGGCGTGATCATTGCGACGATCGGCATCGTCAGCCTCAGCAAGCAGGGTGTGCTGTTCGTCGTGCCGGCGCCGGAGCTCTCGCCCACACGTAGCCTCTTCGGTTCGCTGCAGGAGAAGGTGTTCATGGCCTTCGCGCTGTTGCTGGGCTTCTGCATGGGTCCGATGCAGGCGGCGAGCCGCACCATGATCGGGCGCTTGGCGCCCCCGGGCATGGTCGGTGAGTTCTTTGGCCTCTTCGCCCTTTCGGGCCGGGCAACCGCCTGGATGGCGCCGCTTGCCATCGGCATCGTCACCACGGCGACGCAGTCAAATCGCCTCGGCGTGGCCTGCGTGCTGTTCTTCCTGGTGATCGGCTTCATCCTGCTGCTGTGGGTGCGCGAGGAGCGCGCCTCGCCTTAAAAGTGCTGCCGCAGGCATTATTTGCACTTGATGTTCAATTTTCGTTGACCGATATATTCCGACGACAAGCCTGCCGTAACGGGACGCTTGGCCGTGTTTGCACGCGTATCGGCGAGAGGGGAATAAAATGCCCACTTTCATGCGAGCCATCGGCACATCGATACTGGCGCTTGTCCTTTGCCTGGCGACGGCAGGTGCTGGCGCCCAGACGCCGGCGACACCGCCGGCCGGCATGACGCCGGAGCAGTTCAACGCGCTGGTCGACGCCATCAGCAACTCCGTCGCGGAGAAGCTCAAGGCGGAAGAGGCCCATCCCGCGTCGCCGGCCCCACCGGCCGCAGCGCCGGCTGCCTCCTCGAGTTCCAAATCCAAGGGCAAGCCACCGCCGCCCTCCGTCGTGCGCACGGGGCTCCCCGAAGGCCCAGGCCCCTTCGCCGTCTTCATCGAACGCGCCGGCAATGTCGTTCATGCCGTGCCGACGCTCGGCGCCAAGCTCGCCTCGATTCCCGGCCTGCTCGACCAGAGCGCGGCGGGTGGGCGCGGAACCTCGACCTTCCTGCTGCTGCTGGGCCTCGTCGCCGTGGTGGCTCTCGCGGCCGAGGCGGTCCTGCGCACCTTCATGACCCGTTTCCGTCATCGCCTTGCGGCCAACGCCGGGCCCGAGCAGGGTTTGCGATCGCTGATGAATCTGGTTGCGCTGGCCGTGCTCGACGGGCTCGGCGTCCTCGCCGTCTGGCTGATCTGCAATGCCGCCATCGGTGCCTGGTTCACCGGCCCGTACGGCCAGGACAAGCTCGCCGCCGCCATCCTCGACGGCATCTTCTACTGGCGCTTCTACGTCCTGCTGTTCCTGATCGTGCTGCGGCCGGCGCTACCGCAGGCCCGGCTCTGCGAGGTCACCGACCACGACGCGCGCGCCATGTACGCCCGCATCGAGCTGGTGATGCTGATGATCATCCTGGGTCGAATTCTCGGCCAGGTGCTGCTCGCCATTCAGACACCGATTGCCGCCGTCGGCGCCTACCAGGTGATCGTCACGGTGATCTACGTCTCGACCTTCGTCTGGCTTGTGCGCAGTTCGCGCGAGGCCGCGGCCCAGTGGCTGGGCGGCCTCGGCAAGGCGGCGCCTCTGGCCGGCGTGGTCGGCCGTCACTGGGTGTCGGTCGCCACGACGTTCTTCGTGATCCTGGGCCTCACCCAGGTCTACGGCGCCGTCTCGGGGCTGACCCATGTCGGGGCCGCCATGCTGCTGACGCTCGTGCTCGTGGTCGGTGTGCTGATGTTCGAGACGCTGATGCAGGCTTTCGTGCGCCGCCTCGACTCGCAGCTCCTTGGCGCCACGCCGGCCAGCGACACACCCAAGCTGCCCGACGTCGTGGCGCGCTGCGTGCGTGTCGCCGTGCTGATCGGCGTGGCCGTCACGATCGCTGAAAACTGGGTCGTCCAGGTCCTGGGCCTCGCCGACGAGGCGCAATGGGAACAGATCACGCGCTCGTCCCGTACCGCCGGCTTCACGCTGTTCGCCGCGTTCGTGGTGTGGGAGCTGTTCAAGTACGCCACCGATCCCTACATGGCGCGCAAGAACAAGACTGCCGCCGAGGCGGTCGCCGACGGCGATGCCACCGCGCCGCCGGCCTCGCGCATCAGCAC
>JAEZHS010000377.1 GCA_023436825.1 Pseudomonadota bacterium
CCGGTTCCTTGATCGGCGTGTAGACCAGCTCGTCGGGATAGGCCGGAAAGTCCTTGGCGCCCCAGTAGGTCGGGTTCTTGGCCATCACCGTCTTCACGTCGGGATCGCGCTGCTTCACCGTGAAGGCGCCGGTGCCCATGGCGTTGCGGACTGCGTAGGTCTCTTCCTTGTCCTTGAAGCTCTGCGGCTTGGTGACGTTGTGCTTCTCCGCCCACGCCTTGGACATGATCAGGATCGACGAGGCGTAGTCGGGCAGGATGGGGTTGGGCCCGTTGGTGATGATGTGCACGGTGAGCGGATCGATCGCCTTCACCTCCTTGATCGAGGAGATGTAGGCGCGGAAGTCGGAGGTCGGCGCCAGTGCCCGGTTGTAGCTGAAGACCACGTCATCGGCGGTGAACGGCGTGCCGTCGCTGAACTTCACGTCGGGCCGCAGCTTGAACTCCCAGGTGTCGGGCGAGATCGCCTTCCACGACAGTGCCAGCGCCGGCACTTTGGAAAGCGACGGATCGCGGCTGATCAGCGGCTCATAGACATGAGCATTCATCGCCGAGGTCGGTCCCTCGTTCTGGGAATGCGGGTCCAGCGTGAGAGCGTCGCCCTGGCTGGCCCAACGCAGGGTCTTGGCCTCGGCGACCGTCGTCGCGCACAGGGCCGCGGCGGCGATAGCCACCATACGAGCAACGAACATGAAAACTGCCTCCCGCAGTTGTTGTGTAGCGACCCTAGCGAGCGCCCGGCCGGCGATCAATGCTGTGCCGGCCGGTCGTCCTTTGACGCGCGCCGGTCGTCCCGCGGATCATGCCGGTCGTCACAATTCGAGGCATCATCGTCGAATCCGAGGGTAGTCAGGCGGCAGCAACGCGAGGACCCGCCATGAACCGACGCCGACTCATGATGCTTGCCGGAGGTTTGCCCCTGATGTCGACCGCCTACGCTCAAACCGTGCGCCGCAGCCGGCCCGGAGATCCTTCCTGGCCCTCGGCCAACCAATGGCAGGAGTTGAATGCCCGGGTGGGCGGCCAGCTCATCCAGGTGAAGCCGCCGCTCGATGCCTGCCGTGCGGCGCCGGCCAGCGCCGAGTGCGCCACCTTCTTCCGCGGATTGAAGAACCCGTGGCTGATCGGCGACAACGTCGCGCTGACCCAGACCAGCGGCTGGGTCGACGCCTGGACGTCGACGCCCAGCGCCTACGCAGTGGCCGCACGCAGTGCGGCCGACGTCGCGGCTGCGGTCGACTTCGCGCGCACTCATCGCCTGCGGATCGCCGTGAAGGGCGGCGGTCATTCCTATCAGGGCACCTCGAACGCGCCGGATTCGCTGCTGGTCTGGACGCGCGCCATGAACCGCATCGAGGTGCACGATGCCTTCGTCGGCCAGGGCTGCAGCGATCGCCCGCAGCCGGCGGTGTCGGTGGGTGCCGGCGTGGTGTGGCTGCATGCCTACGACGCCGTCTCCAAGATCGGCCGCTACGTGCAGGGTGGCGGCTGCACCACGGTCGGCGTCGCCGGCCTGATCCAGAGCGGCGGTTTCGGCACTTTCTCCAAGCGCTTCGGTCTCGCGGCAGCCGGCCTGATCGAGGCCGAGGTGGTTACCGCCGACGGCAGCGTGCGCATTGCCAATGCCTGCACCAACCCCGACCTGTTCTGGGCGCTGAAGGGCGGCGGGGGCGGCAGCTTCGGCATCGTCACGCGCCTGACGCTGCGCACACGTGAGCTGCCGGAGCTCTTCGGCGCCATGTTCGTAAACGTGCAGGCCAAATCGGATACCGCCTACCGCGAGCTGATCGGCCGCTTTGTCACCTTCTACCGCGAGGCGCTCTTCAATCCGCACTGGGGCGAACAGGTGACTTTCCGCCGTGACAACGTCTTGGGCGTCGCCATGGTCTTCCAAGGCCTCAACGGCGATGCCGCGACCGCAACGTGGAAGCCGTTCTTCGACTGGCTCGCCGCCCGGCCGGCCGACTTTGCGGTGCAGGCGCCGCCCTTCGTCGCCGCCCTGCCGGCGCGGCATTTCTGGGATGCCGCCTTCCTGAAGGCGAATGCCCCGGACTTCGTGTTGAGCGACGACCGGCCCGGCGCACCCTCCGCCAACGTGTTCTGGCGCTCCAATCTCGGCGAGGCCGGCTGGTTCATCCAGGGCTACGAATCGGTGTGGATGCCGGGTCCGCTGATCGAGCCTGCCAACCAGCCACGGCTGGCCGATGCGCTGTTCCGGGCGTCACGCCAATGGCGCGTCACGCTGCACTTCACCACGGGCCTCGCCGGCGCGCCGCCTGAAGAGGGCGCGGCGGCGCGCGACACGGCGACAAATCCGGCGGCGGCCGACGCCTTCGCGCTCGCCATCAGCGCCTCCGAGGGGGCGCCGGCCTTTCCGGGCATTCCCGGCCACGAGCCCGACATCCCGCTCGCCAAGCGCAACGCCAGGGGCATCAACGCCGCGATGGACGAGCTGCGCAAGCTGGTGCCGAACCACGGCTCCTACGTCTCGGAATCGAACTACTTCGAGCCCGATTGGCGCGGCGCCTTCTGGGGCGCGAACTACCCGCGGCTGCGGCAGGTCAAGGACAAGTACGATCCCGACGGGCTGTTCTTCGTCCATCACGGTGTCGGCAGCGAGGATTGGAGTCCCGACGGCTTCACCCGGCTGAGGTAGCGCCTATCTGGGCTCGATACGCTTGAGCAGGCGGGCGATGCTCTGGTGGTGCCGCACCCAGACCAGCGGCACCAGCAGCGTCAGCGACCAGGGTCGAGATCATCCATGCCTTACCCGCTGGAAGGTGCGGCCTCGCTCTTCCCGCGCTGGCCGATCTTGGGCTCGGTGCCGTTGAGCAGGCGGGCGATGTTCTCGTGGTGTCGCACCCAGACCAGCGGCACCAGCAGCGTCAGCAGGATGGCGGCGCGATGGTCGGTCAGGAACCAGGCGGCGATCGCGGCGACCACGACGCTGAGCAGTGCGGCCAGCGAGGAGAAGCGGAAGAGCGCGGCGACCAGCAGCCAGGCCGCGCAGGCGATGGCGCCGACCGGCCATGACAGGCCCCACATGATGCCGAGCGTGGTCGCCACGCCCTTGCCGCCCTTGAAGCCGAGCCACACCGGGAACATGTGGCCGAGCACCGCGCCCGCGGCGGCGCCGACGGCGGCGAGTTGGCCGACCTGGTCGGCGATCAGCACGGCGACGACACCCTTCAGCGCATCGAGCAGAAGCGTTGCGGCCGCGAGCCCCTTGCGACCGGTGCGCAGCACGTTGGTGGCGCCGATGTTGCCCGAGCCGACCTTGCGGATGTCGCCCAGCCCCGCGGCGCGCGTCAGCAGCAGGCCGAACGGGATCGACCCCAGCAGGTAGCCCATCAGGAACGGCGCCAGCAGCAGGACCAGGGTCGAGATCATTCCAGGTTCAGGGGCTGACGACTCTGCAATTGGTCGAATCGATGTAGGACGTGGTCGGCGGGCCGACCAGCTCGGTCGTGACCTGCTCGCCGGGCTGGATCATGAGCGGGCCGAGATAGTCGGTCGAGACCGGACGGCCGGCATTCATGAAGGTGCACTCGGCCTGGGTGTTGATGGGATTGCGCGTGTTGGAGGTGAGAGTCACCGTCACCTGCCAGTAGCGCGAATCGCCGTAGGTCAGGTTGGCGGCGCCGAGCGTCACCAGCGGCTGCGGCGTCGAGTAGTTGGGAATCGGTCGCGGCCCGGTGCGGCGCAGCTGCGGCTGCGGCCGTGCGCCCATGTTCTCGGGCGGCCGGTAGCCCGCAGTGCGCGGATCGAAGGCAGCGTCGGGGTCCCGCGTCATCGATGGCGGCGGATTGGCCTCACTGCCCGAGCCGAGCGTCGCCACACCGCCGCCCGGTACGCCGAGCGGCTGCGGCGAAAGCGGCGCGGAGCTGATGGACGAGCCGCTGCCGCTCGATCCCATGGTCGTGGTCGGCGGCGGCGCAAGCGGCGTCGGCGCGGGGTGCGCCTGCAAGGGCGTCGGTGTCGGCTGGGCCGTCGGCGCCACGCCGCCAATCTGCGTCTGCAGGCGGTCGTAGCAGCTGAGGCGCGCCTGGGTTTCGGTCATCTCGCCACAGATCTGGATGTGGCGCGTCAGAGCGTCGAGCAGGTCATCGCGCGACTGGCCGCGCTGCTGGGCCTCGCTCACGCCCGCGAACGCCATGCCGGCGACACCGATAAGAAGTGACTGTCGAAGCATCGTGCAACGCCCTGATTGGTGGAAGGAGCCGACCATAGCAGACGAAAAGGCCGTTTGGAGGCAGCTTTTGGACCGCGATTGCGCCGTCCTAAGCCGCTCTCGCAGGCGTCACGAAACTTTCGTCCCGATAGATCGTGCGGCCGCCGACGATGGGCGCCATGACCCGGCCCTGCACCGGGCGCTCGTCGAACGGCGTGTTCTTGGTCTTGCTCCACAGTTCGTCACGATCGACCTTCCAGGCGTAGTCGGCGTCGAACACCACGAGGTCGGCCGGCGCGCCCTTGGCGAGCTTGCCGCCAGGCAGGCCGAACAGCCGCGCCGGCGTGCTGGCCAGCAGCTGGAACAGGCGGGGCAAGCTGAGATGCCCGTTGTGCACCAGCTCGAGCGAAATCGGCAGCAGCGTTTCCAGTCCGATGCCGCCCGGCTCGGCCTGGGCGAAAGGCACGCGCTTGCTGTCCTGATCCTGTGGACGATGGTCCGACACGATGGCGTCGATGATGCCGGCCTTCAGGCCCTCGACCACGGCCAGCCGGTCCTTCTCGGATCGCAAGGGCGGCACCAGCTTGCCGAAGGTGCGATAGTCGCCGACCGCGAGGTCGTTCAACGCGAAGTAGGGCGCTGCCGTATCGCAGGTGATCTTCAGCCCGCGCGCCTTGGCGGCGGCGATGGCTGCGACGGCTTCGGAGGTGGAGATCTTGGCGAGGTGCAGCCGGCCGCCGGTCATCTCGGCGAGCCGGATGTCGCGCTCGACCAGCATCACCTCGGCGAGCGGCGGATTGCCTGAGAGGCCGAGCCGCGTCGCCATCTCGCCGCTGGTCATGTGGCCGCCCGACAGGGTGGGCTCCTGCGGCAGGTGCACGATCAGCGCATCGAAGGCTTTCGCGTAGTAGAGCGCGCGGCGCAGCACCTGGGCGTTGCCGACGGCATGGTCGGCGTCGGTGAAGGCGACGGCGCCGGCCTCGGCCAGCAGGCCCATCTCCGCAAGCTCCTTGCCCTCGAGCCCGACGGTCAGCGCGCCGTAGGCGTACATGTTGACCAGCCTGATCTGGCGGGCGCGGCGGGCGACGAACTCGATCAGCGAGGCGTCGTCGAACGGCGGCTCGTTGTCGGGCAGCAGCACCAGGGAGGTGATGCCGCCCACTGCGGCGGCGGCACCGGCGCTCTCCAGCGTCTCCTTGTGCTCCTCTCCGGGCTCGCCGGTATGGACGCGCGTGTCGACCAGGCCGGGCGCGAGATAGAGGCCGCGGCAGTCGACCGACTGGATGCCGTAGGGTGCGCCGGACGCGAACAGGTTGGGGCCGTAATCGGCGATCTTGCCGTCGCTGATCAGGACAGCGCCCAGGTACTCGGCATCGCCCGTGGGATCGATGATGCGCGCGTTGATATAGGCGGTCGAGCCGCTGTGCTGCGGCGCCAGGCGATCGATGGTGCCGTTCACGCCGCGGCTCCCGCGAGCGCATTGCGTCGGCCGCCGATCAGCGCATCCAGGCAGGCCATGCGCACGGCGACGCCCATCTCGACCTGCTCCTGGATGACCGAGCGGTCGACGTCGTCGGCGACCTCGGAGTCGATCTCGACGCCGCGGTTCATCGGCCCGGGATGCATGATCAGCGCGTCGGGCTTGGCGAATTTGAGCTTCTCCGAGTCCAGCCCGAAGAAGCGGAAATATTCGCTGATCGACGGCACGAACGAGCCCTGCATGCGTTCGGTCTGCAGGCGCAGCATCATGATTATGTCGACGTCCTTCAGCCCGGTCTTCATGCTGTAGTGGACTTCGACGCCCATGCGGTCGACGTCGGTCGGCATCAGGGTGGGCGGGCCTACCACCCGCACGCGCGCGCCCATGATCTGCAGCAGGTGGATGTTCGAGCGCGCCACGCGGCTGTGCATGATATCGCCGCAGATCGCCACCAGCAGGCCTTCCAGGCTGCCGCGTCGTCGTCGGATGGTGAGCGCGTCGAGCAGAGCCTGTGTGGGATGCTCGTGCTGGCCGTCGCCAGCGTTGATGACGGCGCAGTTCACCTTCTGTGACAGAAGATTGACCGCGCCCGATTCGTGGTGGCGCACGACGATGGCGTCGGGTCGCATGGCGTTCAGCGTCATTGCCGTGTCCAGAAGCGTCTCGCCCTTGCGCACAGAGGAGGTGGCGACGTCCATGTTGATCACGTCGGCGCCCAATCGCTTGGCCGCGACCTCGAAGCTGGTGCGCGTCCGCGTCGAATTCTCGAAGAACAGGTTGATCACCGTCCGCCCGGCCAGCACGTCGCGCCGTTTGTCGATGGAGCGGTTCTGGTCGATGTAGCTTTCGGAAAGGTCGAGCAGGCCCGAAATGCTTTCGGGCGCAAGTCCTTCGATGCCGAGCAGATGGGGCAACCTCGGCACGCCCACGCGTTTTCTTGTCACTAAAGCGCGACGTTAAGCACGCTGGCGCAGGCCCCGCAAGGCGACGTTTTGGTGGATAAATAAGGTCACAGTTTCAGCCACGGCAGCCGTTCCTCGGCGAAGGCGTGGCCTGCCGGCGCGAGCGCCGCAGGATCGTCGAATGCGCCGATGTGAAGATGGATTTCGCCCGGCCAGCGGTCGCCTTCATAGGTCAGGGTCGAGCCGCAACGTCCGCAGAAGCCGCGACGTACGCCAGGCGACGATTCGAAGTAGGAGAGGGCCCCGCCGGCAAATTTGACCTTCGACGCCTCGAAGCCGGCATAGGCGGAGACCGGTGCGCCAGTGTGCCGACGGCAGCTCTGGCAATGGCAGTAGCCGGTCCACTTGGGCAGACCGTCGGCGGTGAAGTGGACGTTTCCGCAAAGGCAGCGACCTTCGCTCATATGACTCCTCCCGGTTTGGGGCCAGTATAGCGGGCACGGGGCCGGATCAGCGCGGCGTGCGCCGACTGCTCCAGCGCATGGGCGATCCAGCCCACGGTACGGCCCAGCAGGAAGAGAGCAAGGGCAGAGTCCTTGGGCAGGCCGAGCACGCGCTCGACCACGACGGTGGTGAAATCGACATTGGGCTTGCGGTCGATCAGGCGCTCGCCGGCCGTGGCCAGCCGCTCGGCGAAGGCGAGTTCGGGCGAGTTGGGCACGGTCTCGCGCAGCAGTGCGAACAGCGTGGCAGCCCGCACATCGCCGTCGGGATAGAGTTGGTGGCCGAAGCCCGGAATGTAGATGCGGTCGCGCACGCGTTGCACGAGCTCGCCGTCGAGGTCGCGGGTATTCTTGAGGTCGTCGAACAGCGAGGCCACACGGCGGGTCAGCCCGCCGTGGCGCGGGCCGTTGAGTGCGGCGAGCCCGGCCATGGTCGCGCCGTAGAGGTTGGCGCCGGTCGAGGCGACGACGCGGGCGGCGAAGGCCGAGGCGTTGAATTCATGGTCGGCCGACAAAACCAGCGCCGCGCGCAGGAGCGGCGCACGCTCCGGCGGAACTTTCCAGGCGGCGGCAAGCTCCTCGTGGACAGGCAGCGCCGAGAGCGGCCGCGCCGTCACCGCCGCCGTCAGCAAACGCAGGACGCGCACGCCGGTCTCCAGCATGGCGGCGCGATTCTCCACCCAGCTAGGATGATCCAACGCGGCCGCCGCCGGCAGAACGACGAGGCAGCGATCGACCGGGGCCAGCGTCGCTGCCGCGAGCCAGGCGCGGCGCAGCGCCGTGGTCATCGGCGGCAGGTTGTCGGCGACGAAGGGCTGCTCGTCGCAGTCCCACAGGAGCCGCGCCACCTCCTCGAGCGAAGCGGTGCGCGCGAGCCCGGCGGCATCGCGGCCGCGATAAAAAAGACGGTTGCTCTCGATCAGGGTGAGGGAGGATTCGAGCACCGGCGTGCCGAAGTCGAGCGCGTGGTTGGCGATCGATTCGGCCTTGCGGCCGACGTCGCGCCGCCGCTTCAGCCGTGAGACGTCGTCGGCGCGGTAGCGGCGCTCGCGCCGGCCGTCGATCGCTTCGGAGCGCAACAGTCCGCGGCTGACGTAGGCGTAGAGCGTCGCCGCCGACACACCCAGCCGCCGCGCCGCTTCCCTCGAACTCAGCCATTCGCTTCCCATGGCATCATATTGATCAATATAATCAAGATTGACAATATATTCGTTGAAACCGAGGCTGGCAGCGATAGCGGGAAAGGGACCCAACATGCTGCTGACACGGGTGAATAGCGGCCTCGACGGGATCGTCGTCGCCGATACGGCGATGAGCGAAGTCGACGGCGAGGCCGGCCGGCTGATCGTGCGCGGCCACGCGATCGAGGAACTGACGGCGGCGCGAGGCTTCGAAGGTGTTGCCGCTCTTCTGTGGGAGGACTACGCCGAGGGCGGCGGCGACGAGGCGGCGGTACGCGCGGGCCTGGCGGCGGCGCGTGTGCGCGCCTTCGCCGACGTACCCAGGCTATTGGCCGCGACGCGCGGCCTCAGTCCGGTCGAGGCGCTCCGGGTCGGGCTCGGCATGCTGCCCGACGACGACAAGATGCCTCATCATTTCCTTGTCTGCGGCGCCATGCCGGTGTTCCTGGCGGCCGTGCTCAACGCCGAGAAGTCGCTGGCGCCCATCGCGCCCGATCCGGCGCTCAGTACGGCGCAGGACTTCCTGCGCATGGTGCGCGGCCAGCGCGCCGGCACGGTGTTCGAGAAGGCGCTCGACACCTATCTCGCCACCATCACCGATCACGGTTTCAACGCGTCGACCTTCACCGCGCGCGTAGTGGCGTCGACGCATGCCGGCCTGATCTCCTCGGTGCTCGCCGGCCTCTGCGCGCTGAAGGGCCCGCTGCATGGCGGTGCGCCCGGTCCTGTGCTCGACATGCTGGACGAGATCGGCGATGCGGCGCGCGCCGAGGCCTGGTTCGACGACGCCTTCGCCAAGGGCACGACCCTGATGGGCTTCGGCCATCGCATCTACAAGGTGCGCGATCCGCGGGCCGACGTGCTGAAGGTCGCCGTGGCCACCTTGCCCGCAACGGCGGGGCGGCTCGCCTATGCCTCGGCGGTCGAGCAGGGCGCCATTGCCGCTTTGCGCAAGCACAAGCCCGGCCGCCGGCTCGACACCAACGTCGAGTACTACACGGCACTCCTGCTCGCGGCGCTGGAGATCCCGCGCAGCGCCTTCACGGCGCTGTTCGCGGTCGGCCGAACGGCCGGCTGGTGCGCGCACATCTTCGAGCAGGAAAAAGGTGGCCGCATCATCCGCCCGCAGTCCAACTATGTCGGACCACGGCCGAACTAGCGGGACGGGCTGGAACAGACGGCCAAGGCC
>JAEZHS010000402.1 GCA_023436825.1 Pseudomonadota bacterium
ATCATGAGGCGCGCGAGGACGCGCGCGGTCCGGAGAGCATGAATCATGAGCGGGCCTGGAGGCCCGCTGTCCTATGAGCGCTTTCTCTTACGTGCCGCAGCGGCCGCCTTGCGGGCGTCCCACTTGCCGATCATGCCGTGCACGCCGATCATTGAGCCGGCGACCAGCTCGAGCGCCAGAAAGCGGCGTTCCTCGACCCAGCCCGGAAGCTGGATGTTGAGCGCCAGGTCGCGACGGAAGCCAAACTGATTGTAGTACTCGGGATCGCCGACCAGGATGATGCGGCTGTGGCCCAGCATGCGCGACTGCGCCATCGAGTGCCACATCAGCGCCTTGCCGTAGCCCAGGCCACGCAGCTCGGGCGAGATGGCGAGTGGGCCCAGCAGGACGGCAGGCCAGCGTTCGTTGATCAGGATCGGCCAGTTGCGGATCGAGGCCACCATGCGGCCCTTCTGGTCGATGGCGACGAAGCACAGCTCCTTGATCGGCTTCACGTCCTCGCGCAGGCGATAGACGGTCTTGTGCTGCCGGTCGGGACCGAACGCCGCCTCGTTCATCTCCTCGATGGCTTCGTGATCGCGCGGCCGTTCGCGCAGCAACCGCAGCCGGCCGGGACTCTCCCTAGCCAAGGCCCAGCACCACCATGAGCTCCCGCCATTCGCGCGGGTTGAGCCCGCTCGATTTCTGGTCGAGCTTCTCGCCCCCGATCATGCGCTTGATCGCCGCCAGGCCGGTCTTGGAGAGATGCGCGCCGCCCAGGCGGTATTCCATGAAGGCATCGTAGCTCATCGGGCACCAGCGCTTCAGCGTATCCAGCATGACGTCGGCATAGACGCGGATTTCGTACTGCGCATGGGCGTCGGCGCGCAGCGACAGGAAGTGCATGAGATTGTGAAGGTTGGTCTTCCAGTACCACTGGGTATAGAAGGCGAGCGACAGGTTCATGCGCGCCAGCTCGCGCGCCAGGCCGGAACGCTCGGGATCGAGCGGTTCGCCCGCCTCGCCCTCGTTCAGCATCTCCATATAGTGCTCGTAGACCAGCTCGGCGTCCTTTTTCAGGAGCTCGAACACGCGCTCAGCCTCCTTGCCGGAGAGCACCTGGTCGCGGCCCTGGCGGTTGGCCTTGCTCTGCGCGGCCAGATGCTCGGGCCTGGGGACATAGTATTCGTTGTCGAGGATCGAGTAGCGCGCCGAGTATTCGTTCACGTTGGCGGTGCGATGGCGGATCCACTGGCGCGCCACGAAGATCGGCAGCTTCACGTGGTACTTGATCTCGCACATCTCGAACGGCGTCGTGTGGCGATGCCGCATCAGGTAGTTGATCAGCCCGCGATCCTCGCTGACCTTCTTGGTGCCGCGGCCGTAGCTCACGCGGGCGGCCTGCACGACGGCCGCATCATCTCCCATGTAATCGACGACGCGGACAAAGCCGTGATCGAGCACCGGCAGCGCCTGGAACAGGATTTCCTCCAGGGCCGGGGAAATTGGCCGCAGCGTCGGCTGCGCGCCGCCGCGCGCCTGGTCGATCTCGGCCTGCTGGTCGGTGGAGAGGGGCATTGTTGTTGTCCTTCGTTGGCCGCGGACTCTATGGGCGACGGCCCGCCCGGACCATGGGGAAATCAGGGCGGCGTTTTCGACGCTAGCCACTGTCTTCAAAAACGCCCGCGGAATGCTTATATTGGTCGCGTCGGGAAACCGACTATGGCGATAAACGCCGCGTGGAATAAGCGTTTCGGACCCGGGGGCAGTACCCGGCGCCTCCACCATTCACCTCCAAGCCGAACTGGTGCGGAGTCGATGGGGGCGAACCAGGATCGACGAGCGTGGTAAAGGCGCGGTTTTTGCTCGGTATGGTTCCGCCGTGACGGGCCATTCACAAGTGCTAACGATAACACCGTTACACTCGCTGCTGCCGCCTAAACAGCGGACGTAAGCGCGGTTCGGGAGGGCACCGGGCAACAGAAGCCCTCCCACTTTCCTCCTCGCATTCGGGGTTTCCCGCGATTGACTCTGATGGTACGCGGGTCGACGATGTTTCGCGAAATTTCCGACAGGCCATGAACGATCGCTTCCACTACGACGCTCTCGTCGACGACGCGCTGCGCAGCGTCGTCCGTCGCGTGCTGACGCAGGTCGCGGAGAAAGGCCTCCCCGGCTCGCACCATTTCTACATCTCGTTCCGCAGCACCGACCCGGGCGTCGTGCTGCCCGACTATTTGCGCGCCAAGTACCCGGAAGAGATGACGATCGTGCTCCAGCACCAGTACTGGGACCTGATCCTCGGCCCCAACCACTTCGAGGTGACGGTGAGCTTCAACAAGCAGCAGGAGCGCATCCGGGTGCCGTTCGCCGCACTCTCGGCCTTCGTCGATCCATCGGTGCGCTTCGGCCTGCAGTTCGATCGCAAGGACAAAGGCGGCGAAAAGGCCGAGCCCCCCGCCGCCCCATCGGCTGCCCTGCCGCCGGCCGAAAAGCGCCCGCCGCTGGCGGCACCCGCCACCTCGGAAACCACGCCGGAGGCCGGCGCCGACCAAGCTGCCGAGTCCAAGCCCGAGGATGCCGCCTCCAAGGTCGTCAAGCTCGACAGTTTCCGAAAGAAGTAGCTTTACGCTCGGCCGTCGATGCGGCAGGGAAGGCGCTCTCTAAGCCCGGCGCGCCAGGAGACGCCTATGCCTGATTTCCAGTTCCAGGAAATGTTTCCGCACGGTGAGGACACCACGCCTTACCGCAAACTCTCCTCCGACCATGTCGGCGTCACCAGGTTCAACGGCCGCGACGTGCTCACCATCGAGCCCGAGGCGCTGACCCTGCTGACCGCGCAGGCATTCCACGACATCTCCCATCTGCTGCGGCCGGGTCATCTCGCCCAATTGCGCTCGATCCTCGACGACGGCGAGGCCTCGACCAACGACAAGTACGTGGCCCTGGAGCTCCTGAAGAACGCCAACATCGCGGCAGGCGGCGTGCTGCCGATGTGCCAGGACACCGGCACCGCCATCGTCATGGGCAAGAAGGGCCAGGCGGTGTGGACCGGCGGCGGCGACGAGGAGGCGATCGCCAGGGGCGTGTTCAAGACCTACACGGAGACCAACCTGCGCTATTCGCAGGTCTCGCCGATTTCGATGTTCAAGGAAGTGCAGACCGGCACCAACCTGCCGGCGCAGATCGACATCTATGCGACCGACGGCGACGCCTACAAGTTCCTTTTCGTCGCCAAGGGCGGCGGCTCAGCCAACAAGAGCTACCTCTATCAGCAGACGCCGGCGGTGCTGAACGAAGCCTCGCTGCTGAAGTTCCTCGACACGCAGATCCGCACGCTGGGCACCGCAGCCTGCCCGCCCTACCACCTCGCCATCGTGATTGGCGGCACGTCGGCCGAGATGAACCTCAAGACGGTGAAGCTCGCCTCGACGCGCTACCTCGACGACCTGCCGAGCGAGGGCAACAACAAGGGCGTGGCCATCCGCGACCGCGAGATGGAGAAGAAAGTGCTGGAGCTCACGCGCCAGATGGGCATCGGCGCACAGTTCGGCGGCAAGTATTTCTGCCACGACGTGCGCGTGATCAGGATCGCCCGCCATGGCGCCTCGGTGCCGATCGGCATGGGCGTGAGCTGCTCCGCCGACCGCCAGGCCGTGGGCAAGATCACCAGGGACGGCATCTTCCTCGAGCAGCTCGAGACCAACCCGGCGCATTTCCTGCCCGAGGTCGAACCGCAGCACCTCTCGGGCGAGGTCGTCTCGGTCGACCTCGACAAGGGCATGGCGCATACGCTCTCGGTGCTGACGAAGTATCCCGTGAAGACCCGGGTGAACCTCACCGGCACGCTGATCGTCGCGCGCGATTCCGCGCATGCGAAGCTGAAGGAGCGGCTCGACCGCGGCGAGGGCCTGCCCGACTACTTCAAGCAATTCCCGGTGTACTACGCGGGCCCGGCCAAGACGCCGGAGGGCATGCCGTCGGGCTCGTTCGGCCCGACTACGGCCGGGCGCATGGATTCCTACGTCGACCTGTTCCAGGC
>JAEZHS010000414.1 GCA_023436825.1 Pseudomonadota bacterium
CTCATGCGGAGGGCGGTCCTCCAGGTCCGCATCCTGATCATGAGCTGGCCGGAGGCCGACGGTCCGGAAGATCATGAACCTCAGTGACGGCTGTCGCGCGACCGTCGGCTTCCCAGCCAGCGACAACCAGGCGACCGCTCGCCGCGCACATCTCGACGGCGACACGCGTGAAGGCGTTCACAACGGGCGGCACGGCCCATTCCAGGTCTTGCGGGTGGACATCCGTGAACGCCGCCATCGCAGCCACACGCCGGCGATTGTTCTCGACCGGAGTGCCCTCGCCGCAGACGCGCGGGCGCCAGTCATCCGACTGTTCACGCCAGGCATTGGCGACGACCGTTCGGTCGGTGTAGCGGCGGGCACGCTCGCCATCATGCTCGATCAGAAGGCGCTTCCTTGGCTCACATCCCGTCAGTAGGTACAGCACCGGGCGCGCGACCGGAGTCGTTTCAAGGAAACGACAAGCCTCATCAAACGTCGCGCAGGTCTCGAATGCGATCCGCAGGACGTGCTCGGGCGGCGGGCGGCCGCTCGAGCAGAAGGCCTGCACGGCGTTCAGCGCATAGTCGAGCCACAGCAGCCAGCCCGCCTTGGTGCGCCGGCGCATCGGCGCCTGGTTGATTGACGCGGCGAAGCGGCCGGGCGCAACGGCGGTCAAGGCTCCGGCGAATCCCGGCCAGGTGACGTTGAGGAAATCGCCCGCCGGGCCACGTTGCCGGACGATCTCGACCAGCCTGCCGAGCCCGGGAAACGGCCAGTCCAGCGTCCGCCGCAGCACCGGACCATCGGGACCGTCGTCGGCCAGCGCCGTGCAGCCGAAGGCGTAGGCCCCGTGCAGCAGCCAGACGCCCGGCCTCCCCAGTGTGCGGGCAATGGCAGCGATGTCGTCGACAAAGGGCGATCCCGATCGCCGCAGCCACCAGCGGGCGAATGGATCCGCCAACCGCGCCAGGACCTCGCCGCCCGGCAGCCAGCCGAGACAGGCCGTCCGCAGGGCGAGCGCCTGCTCCCGGCGCTGCCCGGCATGGGCCACCGGCCCGCCCTCGCGCATGTCGACGATCGGCACTGCTTCCATGATGTGAGTGATTACTCACTTATGATCAAAATCAAACGCGACGGCGATCCCAAGTAATGCGGCCCAAATCGTAGCCGAACTGGCGCTCGACCACGGCGGCGGTGGCATCCGACGCGTCGGCGCGGCGAGTGGTGACGCGAGCCTGCGCCACATCCTTCGGCACATCGAGCCAGATGCCCTCGAACGGCACGCCGGTCCTGAGCGCCAGCGCCTCGGCCGCGGCACGCTCCTCCTCGCGGGCGAACACCGCGTCGAGCACGACACTGTAACCCGCGCGCAACACGCGCTCGGCGCGGGCCATGAAGGCAGCATATACCCTGGCCGAGGCTTCGGCGGAGTAGCTGCCCGGCGGCATGCGCTGCTCGAGCGCGATGCCCGCCTGGCGCTTGCGCTCGACGTCGCTGCGCACCACCACGGCACCTGGCGCGCGGCCGATCTCGGGCGCCAGCTTCACCGCCAGGGTGGTCTTGCCGCTGCCCGACAGGCCGCCGATGGCCAGCAGCCGCGGCGGCGCCGGCCGCAGGAAGTCGAGCGCCATGCGCTGATAGGCCCGGGGCCCCTCATAGCCCTTGCCCGCCACCGCCGCACCGGCCGCGTCGACGAACGCGCGCACGCAGGCGCGGCGCGACAGGAAATGCGGCAGCAGCGCCAGCGCCTCGTCATGCGGCGCCTGCGGCAGCTCGGCGATGCGCCACAGCCATTCATTGAGCAGGCGATTGGCCAGCGGGCGCAGACCGCGCTCGCACAGATCCATCAGCGTGAAGGCGAGATCGTAGAGCAAGTCGATGCTGGCCATGCGCTCGGAGAATTCTATGGCGTCGAACGGCACCGGCTTGCCGTCGATCAGCACGATGTTTCGCAGGTGCAGATCGCCATGGCAGCGCCGAACCGCGCCCGCTCCGGCTCGGCGCGCCACCAGCTCGATATGCGCCTCGAGCGCCTCGGGCAGCGCCGTCGCCAAGGCCTCGGTGATCGACTGATCGAGCCTGTCGCCCTGCTCGCGCAACTGGCGAATGTCGGCCGCGACCGAGCGGCGATAGTCGTCCGGTCCCGAGAAACCGCTGACCGGCGGCAGGATGTCGTGATAGCCGGCAATGCGCGCGCCCAGCGCCGCCATCATCTCCGGGGTAAGCGCCCGGCGGTCGGCCATGCGGTCGAACAGGCCCTCCTCGTCGAAGCGCCGCATAACGACCAGCCAATCGACGGCATCGTCGGCGTGCTCACCGACTTCGCCCAGGCTGAGCTTGCCGTCGCGGCGGTGCACAGGCGCGGCGCCGAGATAGATCTCCGGCGCCAGCCGATGGTTGATCTCGATTTCGGCCGCGCACATCGCGCCGCGCCGCTCGACCGTCGAGAAATCCATGTAGGGGAACTTCACGGCCCGCTTCAGCTTGTAGCCGCGCTCGCGCGTCAGGAAGACCACGGCGCCGTGCGTGTCGATGCGGCGTTCCGGCATCAGATGCTTCGTCAAGAAGTCGATGACCTCGCTCTGGTCCTCGACCACGAAGGACGGAGGAGCGGTCACGCCGGCTCCGTCAGGGATAGAGCGTGCGGGTCGTCCACGGCGCGTCGGGCGACGGCCGGCGGTATTCCAGCCGGTCGTGCAATCGGAACGCACCGTCCTGCCAGAACTCGATCAGCAGGGGGGTCAGGCGGAAGCCCGACCAATGAGGCGGCCGCGGCACCTTGCCGATGACGTGCCTGGCCGCGTACTCGGCGACCCGCTTCTCCAGGGCGAACCGGCTTTCCAGAGGCCGCGACTGGTCGGAGGCCCAGGCGCCGATCTGGCTGCCGCGCTGACGGGTGGCGAAATATTCGTCGGCCTCCTGGGCCGTGGTCGGCGCCACCGGCCCTTCGAGGCGCACCTGGCGGCGCAGCGACTTCCAGTGGAACAGCATGGCCGCCTTCGGATGGGCCAGCAGATGCTCGCCCTTGCGGCTCTGATGGTTGGTGTAGAAAACGAACCCCGCGGCGTCGAAATCCTTCAGCAGGACCATGCGCACCGCCGGCGTGCCGTCCGGCCCCACGGTGGCAAGGCTCAGGGCCGACGGATCGTTGGGTTCGCTCTTCTCGGCCTCGGCGTACCACGCGGCGAAAAGCTCTAACGGATCGGACTTTTCAGGGATCATGACCACAATATGAGGGGCTGTGGGCGGCAGGACCACCGGCATCTTGTCCCGCTAGCCGTCCCCCGCTAGAACCGAGCCATGACCGCTGCTGGACAATTGATGGCCGGAAAAAAAGGCCTCGTCATGGGCGTTGCCAATGAACGCTCGATCGCCTGGGGCATCGCCAAGGCCTGCCACGACCATGGCGCCGAGTTGGCCTTTACCTTCCAGGGCGAGGCACTGGAGCGGCGGGTACGCCCGCTGGCGGCCTCGATTGGCGCCAAGATCATCCTTCCCTGCGACGTCACCGACGCGAAGAGCATCGATGCGACCTTCGCCGAGATCGAGAAACAGTGGGGCGGCGTCGACTTCGTGGTCCACGCCATCGCCTTCTCCAACAAGGACGAGCTGCGCGGCCGCTATCTCGACACCACGCCGGAAAACTTCGCGCTCACCATGAACGTGAGCTGCTACTCGCTCACGGCGGTGGCGCAGCGCGCCGTGCCGCTGATGAAGAATGGCGGCAGCCTGCTCACCCTCACCTACTACGGCGCCGAGCGGGTCATCCCGCACTACAACGTCATGGGCGTCGCCAAGGCCGCGCTCGAGGCGAGCGTGCGCTATCTCGCCGCCGACCTCGGCGAGCAGAAGATCCGCGTCAACGCCATCTCGGCCGGCCCGATCAAGACCCTGGCTTTCGCCGGCATCAACGACGGCCGCTATATACTGAAGTGGAACGAACTCAACTCGCCGCTCAAGCGCAACATCACCCAGGAAGAAGTCGGCAACGCCGCCCTCTACCTGCTGTCGGATCTCGGCACCGGCATGACCGGTGAAGTGATGCATGTCGACGGCGGCTACCATGTCGTCGGCATGATCAAGACCTCGTCGGCCAAGCAGATCGCCGAACTGCTCGGCAATTTCGAGGGCGAGTAGGACGGAGGCCGGCAGCCATGGCCGGCAGCAGTTTCGGCACCCTCTTCCGGTTCACGAGCTGGGGCGAAAGCCACGGGCCGGCGATCGGCTGCGTCGTCGACGGCGCCCCGCCGCGCATTCCCCTTGCCGAGGCCGACATCCAGGTCTGGATGGACAAGCGTCGGCCCGGCCAGTCGCGCTTCGTCACCCAGCGCCAGGAGCCGGACACTGTCAGGATCTTGTCCGGCGTTTTCGAGGGCTTCACCACGGGCACGCCGATCGCACTGCACATCGACAATGTCGACCAGCGCTCGCGCGACTATTCGGAGATCAAGGACAAGTTCCGCCCCTCGCATGCCGACTACACCTACTTCAACAAGTATGGCGTGCGGGACTATCGCGGCGGCGGCCGCCAATCGGCACGCGAGACTGCGGTGCGCGTCGCCGCCGGCGCCGTTGCCCGCAAGATCCTGGGTGACGGCGTCAAGATCCGCGGCGCCGTGATCCAGATCGGCACCCAGAAGATCGACCGCGCCAGGTGGGACTGGGAGGCCACGGCCGACAATCCCTTCTGGTGCCCCGACCGGCAGGCGGCGCAGGGCTGGGAAGGCTATCTCGACGACGTGCGCAAGCGCGGCAGCTCGGTCGGCGCGGTCATCGAGGTCGTGGCCTCCGGCGTCGCCGTCGGCCTGGGCGATCCGGTCTACGACAAGCTCGACGCCGACCTCGCCAAGGCGCTGATGAGCATCAACGCCGTGAAGGGCGTGGAGATCGGCGACGGCTTCGCCACGGCGGCGATGAGCGGTGAAGAGAACGCCGACGAGATGCGCATGAAGGACGGCGCGCCGACCTTCCTCAGCAACCATGCCGGCGGCATCCTGGGCGGCATCTCGACCGGCCAGGACATCGTCTGCCGCCTGGTCGTGAAGCCGACCAGCTCGATCCTGCACAATGTGCGCAGCGTCGATCGCTTCGGCAACGACGTCGAATTGCGCACCAAGGGCCGCCACGATCCCTGCGTCGGCATCCGCGCCACGCCGGTCGCCGAGGCGATGATGGCCGTAGTGCTGGCCGACCACCTGCTGCGCCATCGCGCGCAGTGCGGCTGAGGCCGCGGCGGTGGCCGCTCAGCCGGTGACGGCGCGCTACAGCACGCTGCACAACGGCAGCATGGCGGCGGTGTCGTTGGGTATGATCGTCGTGGCGATCGTGCACTTCATGAACAATCCAGCCAATGCGCCGACGCTGTCACTGAACGACCCGCGATTCGTGCTTTTCTTCATGCTGGCGATGGCGATGCTCTACTACGTCGTCCTGGGCATCAGCCGGGTGCGCGATCGCGAGCCGCAGGTCGTCATCGACCATGACGGCATGCGCCTGGGCTTCGGCCGCAACAGCCACTTTACCTGGGATGACATCCTCTGGGTGCGGCTGCGCCGGCTGGCGTTGCGTCCACAACTCGAAATCGGCCTCGCCGACCAAGCCTTCATCGCCGCCAATCTTCGCCTGAGCATGTGGAGCTTCGATGATAGCCTGCGTCCGGTGCGCGGGCAGCCGACGACGGTGCTGGTGCGCGACAACGGGCTCGACACCAAGGCATCGGCGATGCTTGACGCCGTGAGGGCCTTCCGGCCGAATCTCGTCAAATCCTGAAGTTCTCAACGGAGACTTCGCCATGTGGCGATTCATCGTGGGCCTGCTGGCGACCGTTGGCACCCTCACCCTGCTCGGGATCGGCGGCTGCGCCGCCTTCCTCGCCTCGGGCTCCTTCACCACCAAGCCCCTGCCGCAGAACGTGGTCCTGTCGCTCGACCTGCGCGACGTGCCGTCGGAAACGACAAGCGGCGGCCTGCTGAGCGGTGATCTGCTCGGCGGCAAGCGCGACATCGTCGACACCGTGCAGCTCCTGTGGCAGGCGGCCGACGATCCGCGCGTCGTCGGCATGTTCGTCGAGATCGGCGACGAATCGGCTGGCCTCGGGCGCGTTCAGGAGCTGCGCCAGGCGATCGCCCATTTCCGCGGCAAGGGCAAGTTCGCAGTGGGCTTCGCCGAATCGCTGGGCAGCGGCGGCACGCACTTCTCCGACTACTATCTCGCCTCGGCGCTGGAGCAGATCTGGCTGCAGCCGAGTGGCGGCTTCGCGGTGGCTGGCCTCGCCATCGAGACGCCGTTCATCAAGGATGGACTCGAGCGCCTCGGCGTGCGCGTCGAGGGCGGCAGGCGCTGGGAATACAAGAGCGCGCCCGACACCTTCACCGACACGGCCTATCCGCCGCCGGCCCGCGAGAACCTGCAGCAGCTTCTCGACAGCCTCTATGGCCAGTTCGTGAGCGACGTTGCACGCGAGCGCCACCTCGAACCGGCGAAGCTGCGCCAGCTCATCGATTCGGTGCCTTTCGACTCCGAGAAGGCACGGCAGGAGCGCCTGGTCGATCGCATCGGCTATCGCGCCGATGCGATGGACGAGGTCACGACACGCGCCGGCAAGAACCGCACCCTCACCACCCTGGCCGACTATGCCAACGATCCGTCGCGGCCCAAGCCGCAAGGCGACACGCTGGCCCTGGTGCGCATCAGTGGCGCGATCATGTCGGGATCGCCGACCCGTGGTCCGCTCGACGACGACAACCTCGCCAAGTCCGATGACGTCGTCGATGCGCTCGAGCAGGCAGCCTCGGCCAAGGACGTCAAGGCGATCGTGCTGCGCATCGATTCGCCGGGCGGCACCTATCCCGCCGCCGACGCGATCGCCGACGCAGTCGGCCGCGCCCGTTCGGCCGGCAAGCCGGTGATCGTGTCGATGGGCGACGTCGCGGCCTCGGGCGGGTACATGGCGGCGATGCGCGGCGACGTCATCATCGCCCAGCCCACGACCATCACGGCCTCGATCGGCGTGTTCGGCATCTGGCCGGTGGCGACCAGCCTGCTGGCCTCGCTCGGCGTCAACGTCGAGCGGCTGTCGGTCGGCACCAATGCCGGCATGTATTCGGTGTTCCAGCCGCCGACCACGGCACAGCGTGCGGCGATCTCGCGCCAGCTCGACGAGATCTACGCCGACTTCACGCGCCAGGTCTCCGAGGCGCGCAAGCTCGAGGGCAGCCGTCTCGATGCGGCGGCGCGCGGCCGGGTTTTTTCCGGCAGCGACGCCAAGAAGATGGGCTTGGTCGACGAGCTGGGCGGCCTGCAGCTCGCGCTCAACATCGCCAAGGCCAAGGCCGGCATCGACGAATCGCGCCAGGTCGAACTGCGCACCTATCCGCCCGAATCCGACCGTTGGCAGAAGTTCGTGGACCGGCTGCTGCGGCTGGCCGGCATCGACGCCGACGGCCCCACGGTGCGCGCGCCGCGCGAGGTGCGCGACACCCTCGCCCGCTTCGGCATCGTCGCCCGCCCCGGCAACGTCCGCCTGCCCCCGCTGCCGCCGTTGTGGCGTTAGACTTCCGGACCGCCGGCCTTCGGCCGGCTCATTGTCTTCGTCTTCCGGACCGCGCGCTGGGTCGCGTCGGACG
>JAEZHS010000433.1 GCA_023436825.1 Pseudomonadota bacterium
CGGGTCGTGTCCCCGGTGGTGGTGTAGCTTTGCAGGGCCACCCGCGATGCCGGCTTTGCCGGGCTGGTCAGTCGGCCACGTTGGGCAGGCTGACGATTGGATCATCGCTGATCGGCGCCATGCTTTCCAGCGTGATGTATCGGGCGCGCTGGACGGCCCATTCATCGTTTTGTTCGAGCAGGATGGCGCCGACGAGGCGGGTGATGGCGGCCTCGTTGGGGAAGATGCCGACCACCTCGGTGCGACGCTTGATCTCGCCGTTGAGGCGCTCCAACGGATTCGTTGAATGCAGCTTGGCGCGATGCTGCGTCGGGAAGGTCATGTAGGCGAGCACGTCGGTCTCGGCTGTGTCCATCAGGGCGGCGAGCTTGGGAACCGTCGGCCTGAGCTGGTCGGCTACCCTGCGCCATTGCTGACGGGCGGCGGACGCATCATCCTGGGCAAACGCCGTGGCGATGAAGGCAGAGACGACGCGCCGCCCGGAGCGACCCGCATGCGCCAAGGCATTGCGCATGAAGTGGACCCGGCAGCGCTGCCAGGTCGCGGTGAGGACCTTCGAGACCGCAGCCTTGATGCCCTCATGGCTGTCGGAGATGACGAGCTTGACGCCGCGCAGGCCGCGCCGCGCCAGCTTGCGCAGGAAGGCGGTCCAGAAGGTCTCGGCCTCGGAGGGGCCGATATCCATGCCCAGCACCTCGCGTCGTCCATCGCTGTTGACGCCGACGGCGACGATCACCGCCACCGAGATGATCCGTCCGGCCTGGCGCACCTTCACATAGGTCGCGTCGATCCAGAGATAAGGCCAGTCGCCTTCAATGGGCCGGTCGAGGAACGCCTGGACCCGTTCGTCGATCTCCTCGCAGAGACGACTGACCTGGCTCTTGGAGATGCCGCTCATGCCCATCGCCTTGACCAGGTCGTCGACCGAGCGGGTCGAGATGCCCTGGATGTAGGCTTCCTGGATCACCGCCGTCAGCGCCTTCTCGGCCATCCGCCGGGGCTCGAGGAAGCCCGGGAAGTAGCTGCCCTTGCGCAGCCTGGGGATACGCAGTTCGACCGTGCCGGCCCGCGTCTCCCAATCCCTGTCGCGATAGCCGTTGCGCTGCGCCAGACGCTCCGGGCTCTTCTCGCCAAAGCCGGCGCCGGTCAGGCCGCCGACCTCCAGTTCCATCAGGCGCTGGGCGGCAAAGCCGATCATCTCGCGCAGAAGATCGGCGTCGGGGCTCTTCTCCAGCAGCCCGCGCAGGTTCATCATCTCGTCGGTCATCGGGGATCTCTCGGTCGAGGGTTTGTGTGCGCAACCCAAACCTAACCGGCAATCGCCGATGACCACCCTCAGCTACACCACGCGTCGGGACACGACCTCTGTCCGGCCGCACGCGACCCTGGCGCTCCCCGACAAGTCGCGGTCGGATGAGGGACGATCTACGGTGAAACAGATGCCGCGTTGTCGGCCGAATCAGGTCGCCGACCCTCTGGCGGCCTGCCTTCCAGTCAGATCGGATTCAGCTTCACCTTCGGCACGAGCGCCACAGGTTCCTCTCGCCACGCCGACCGCGCGCACCAGCCACCGTCGGCGGCGAGGGATTGCTCAGATGACCGGTCGATTGAATCCGGCGGGCAACGCGTGGAGCGGATTTGACATTCGCTTCCCGCCGGGCGCAAAGCGCGCGCTCGAATGTCGAACGCAAAGCTCCACGAAAATCATAGTGTTGCCGTGGTCCGTCAGACCCCGACATTCGCACTCGGCCGGACTGCGAGCGAATGTTGGGAGTCGGACCACTAGAGAATGCGCTCCTCGCCGGCGGCGTGGGCAATCACCTCCCGGCTGAGCACCCCAGCCTCCCGCGCCACCTTGCTCCAGGCCGCAATGTGCGCGGTGCTGCCATGCGCCTCGAGCGCGGCGAAGTCCCGCCAGCGCTCGACGATGCGGATCAGCCCCGGTTCGATGACATCCTCGCCGAAGGCGTAGAGGAGGCAGCCATCCTCCTTGCGGGTGGCCTCGACCACCGCCTTCATGTGGGGACGAAGCGCGGCGACGGCTTCGGGCGGGAAACGGACATGGCCGGTAACGAGGATCAAGGCGGATTCCTTCCACGGTGAGACAGCGGCGAAGGCGCCGCCCCGCAAGACCGGCACAGCGCAAGGCAAAATCTACGGGATCAGCGGCGACGCCACCAGCACCATGCGCGGACGACCGCGTACGGCGGGTGCAACCATCGTCCCGCCGCCCTGTGGGTCGGGAGGGTCCCTAGGCGATGCCGCCGGACCGTCGGGCCAGGGGATCGCCTCAGTCGAAGAGGCTCGACACCGATTTCTCGTGCGCGGTACGCGCGATCGCCTCGCCCATCAGGTTGGCGATGCCGCAGACGCGGATGTTGCGGGCGGCCTTGACCGCCTCGGTCGGCAGGATCGAGTCGGTGATCACCAGCTCCTCGATCCGGCTCGCGGTGATCCGGGCGACGGCGCCGCCCGAGAGCACGCCATGGGTGCAGTAGGCGAGCACCGAGCTCGCCCCCTTCTCCATCAGCACCTCGGCGGCATTGCAGAGCGTGCCGCCGGAATCGATGATGTCGTCGAACAGGATGCAGTTCCGCCCCTCGACGCCGCCGATCACGTTCATCACCTCGGATTCCCCGGGGCGCTCGCGGCGCTTGTCGACGATGGCGAGCGGCGCGTCGATCCGCTTGGCCAGCGCCCGCGCCCGCACCACGCCGCCGACGTCGGGCGACACCACCGTGATGTTCGAAAGGTCGTGATGCTCCTTGATGTCTCGGACCGTCACCGGCACCGAGAAGAGGTTGTCGGTGGGGATGTCGAAGAACCCCTGGATCTGCCCGGCATGGAGGTCCAGCGTCAGCACGCGGTCCACGCCCGAATGCGTGATCAGGTTGGCGACCAGCTTGGCCGAGATCGGCGTGCGGGCGGCCGGCTTCCGGTCCTGCCGGGCATAGCCGAAATACGGGATCACGGCCGTGATCCGCCGCGCCGAGGCGCGCCGGAGCGCGTCGCTGATGATCAGCAACTCCATCAGGTGGTCGTTCGTCGGATACGACGTCGACTGGATGATGAAGGCATCCTCGCCGCGGACGTTCTCGCCGATCTCGACGAAGATCTCCATGTCGGCGAAGCGGCGGACGGTGGCGCGCGCGAGCGGCACCTTCAGATACTGGGAAATCGCCTCCGCGAGCGGTCGGTTCGAATTCCCCGCGACTAGCTTCATGGGAAGGTGTTCACGCCACAGACATGGGAGCGCCCGAAGGCAGCTATCGGCGCCGCCGCTCTTAGCAGCGTCACGAGATCGTCACAACAACAAGAGTTCGCATCTGCAACATGGGTTAAGGCGCTCCGGCGGCGGCAACGGGCCGCTTCCCCGCCCCGGCACGCCCGCCTACATCAGACACGATGAGTCGCGTTGCCGCCAACGACGTACCGCCCGACATCCTCGACGAGGAGCGCGAGGACGAGGAGATTCCGTCCGAAGCCGGATCGGGAATCGAGCTCGATTTCGCGGCCACGCCGGCCTCCGTTGAGGCCGGGGCCGCGGTGATCCGTCGCTTCTGGTCGACCCTCCCGCCTTCGCCCGGCGTCTACCGGATGATCGATGCCAAGGGCGACGTGCTCTATGTCGGCAAGGCGAAGAGCCTGAAGGCCCGCGTCGGGTCCTATGTACGGGGGGTCGGGCACTCCAACCGCATCACCCGGATGATCGCCGAGACGGCCTCGATGGAGTTCGTCACGACGGCGACGGAGACCGAAGCGCTGCTGCTCGAGGCGAACCTCATCAAGCAGCTCCGGCCGCGCTACAACGTCGTGCTCCGGGCCGACAAGTCGCTCCCCTACATCCAGCTGACGGCTGACTCCGAGGCGCCGCAGGTCGTGAAACACCGCGGCGCGCGCAACCGGAAGGGCTACTATTTCGGGCCCTTTGCGAGCGTCTGGGCGGTGAACCGCACCTTCAATGCCCTGCAGCGCGCGTTCCTCCTGCGCTCCTGCTCGGATTCCTACTACGAGAACCGCACCCGGCCCTGCCTGCTCTTCCAGATCAAGCGCTGCTCCGGCCCCTGCACGGGCGAGGTCGGGCCGGAGGACTATGCCGAACTGGTCGATGAGGCGAAGGATTTCCTCTCCGGCCGCAGCCAGAGCGTGAAGACCCAGATCGCGCAGGCGATGCAGCAGGCTTCCGACG
>JAEZHS010000616.1 GCA_023436825.1 Pseudomonadota bacterium
TCTGACCCCTCCGCCCTCATAAGACGAGGGCACCTCCCCTTCGCGGACTCCGCGAAGGGGAGGCACGGGAGCGCCGGGGGCTGCAGCCCGGTCAGCTCTTCTGCTTACGCAGCTGGTCAATGAACTTGATCAGCTCGACGACCGGTTCGTAGTACTTGGCGTCGACCTTGGTGAATTCCTTGTCCTTGCCGTCGGACAGCTTGTCGAAGGCCGGCTTGGCCTTGGTCGGCGCTTCGTTGAAGGCCTTGACGATGGCGGCCTTCAGGTCGGGCGGCAGGTTGGCCAGGTAGGCGAAGGGCGAGTTCGGGATCAGGTCCGACTTGTAGACGATGCGGAAGTCGTCCTTCTTCGCCAGGTTCTTGTTCGCCATGCGCGTGAGGTTGGAATCGTCGTCGGAGTTCCACCAGTTGGCGGCGATGTCGACCGTACCCTGCTGAAGCGCAATCACCGCGTTCTCATGGCTGCCCGTATAGGTGACCTTCGAGAAGAAGGTCTCGGGGTTGATCTTCATCTTGTTGAGGGCGAAGCGCGGCACGTTGTTGCCCGAGGTCGAGTTGGGATCGACCAGGCCGAGGTTCTTGCCCTTGAGATCGTCCATCGTCTTGTAGGGGCTGTCGGCCTTCACATAGAACACCGAGTAGTAGCCGATCGTGCCGTCGTTGTTCACCGTCGTGGCGAAGGGTTCTACGGTGACGCCGGTGACGACGGCGCGGGCATAGGAGGCCGGACCGTAGCCCGCCAAGTGGATGCTGCCATTGCGCTGGCCCTCGATGACCGCGGCGTAGTCGTTGGCCACGCGCAGGGTCACCTTGGTGCCGAGTTCCTTGGAGAGATACTCGACGAACGGCGCGTAGCGCTCGGTGACACCGGACGCGTTCTCGGCGGGCACCACAGCCATCACCAGTTCGGGATAGGCGGACTTCCAGCTCTGAGCCTGCGCAGAGCCGGCGACAGCGGATACGGCAAGTGTCGCACCCATACCGTGACGACGGGTGAGCATGTGGGTTTCTCCTTATTAAGAGGGTGTGGATAGGATCACGAACCGGCGAGCGCGAAGCCCGGGCGGCCTCCGACCGGCATGTGAACGGGCGCGGCCTCCCCCACGACTTCGCCGGCCTCGAGGCCGTAGAGATCGCGAGCGACGGCATCGGTGAGGGCCGCCGGAACATCGTCGAACACGACACGGCCCGCCGCCATGCCGACCAGGCGGTCACAGTAGTTGCGGGCGAGATCGAGGCTGTGGAGGTTGCAGACGACGGTGATGCGGAAGTGCTTGTTGATGTGCAGCAGCGCGTCCATCACCACCTTGGTGTTGCGCGGGTCGAGCGAGGCGATGGGCTCGTCGGCCAGGATGATGTCGGGCTCCTGCACGAGGGCGCGGGCGATGGCGACGCGTTGCTGCTGGCCGCCCGACAGCGTGTCGGCGCGCTGGCCGGCGAGACGCGCCATGTCGAGGCTCTCCAGCGCCGACAACGCCTGCGCCTTCTCGGCATCGCTCCACAGCTTCAGGAGCGCGCGCGAGGCGGGAATGTTGAAGGTGCGGCCCATCATGACGTTGTTCAGAACGTCGAGCCGGCCGGCGAGGTTGAACTGCTGGAAGATCATGGCGCAGCGCGCCCGCCACTGGCGCAGCGCCCGGCCCTTGAGCTGGGTGATGTCGGTATCGCCGAACAGGATCCGCCCATGGGTCGGATCGCCCAGGCGATTGATCATGCGCAACAGGGTCGACTTGCCGGCCCCCGAACGGCCGATCACGCCGACGAGCTGGCCGGTCGGAACGACCAGCGAGACCTGGTCGACGGCGCGCTTGTCGCCAAAACTCTTGGTGACGCCTTCCAGTCGCAGCACTGGACACCCTCGCGAAGCTTCCCTCTTCGCTGGCGTAGCGGCGGCAGGCTGCACAAAGACGACGGTTCGGTTACAGAAATCCGACAGCCGCTGCGGCAAAGAGGCGGCCAGTGGATAAGGTGCTGGGCGCGCGCCTTCTCATGCTCTTCCGGACCGCACGCATTTTTGCGCGCTCATGAATCATGAGGCGCGCTGGAAGTGCGCGGTCCGGAAGAGCATGAGCGGCCTGGGCGGTCCGCGGTCCGGCAAGATTTACAGCGTCAGACCGCCATTCACGTGGATGGTCTGGCCCGTGACATAGCTGGCACCGGGCGAGCACAAAAAGGCGATCACCGCCGCGACCTCGGCCGTCTTGCCGTAACGGCCGATCGGCACCAGCTTGTTCATCTCCGCCATGCGATCGCGTGACAACGCCGCATGGGCATCGGCGTCCTTCTCGATCAGGCCGGGCGCCACGCAGTTCGCCGTGGCCCCCGACGGCGCCAGGTCGACAGCCATCGCACGCGCAAAGGCTTCGATGCCGGCCTTGGCGGCGGCCGAAGCCGGGAACATCGGCAGGCCGCGGGCATAGGCATGAGCCACGAAGGACGAGACTCCGACCAGGCGGCCTGCGGCGCCGGCCTTGACCAGCCACGGCTTGGCGGCGTGGGCGAGTTCGAAGAACGCCGAGGTCATGGCCGCGTGGCTCTCGTCCCAGGCCGCGCGGTCGAGCTGGTCGATCGGGCGGCGGTCGGCGAAGCCTGCGTTGCTTACCACGACATCGAGCCGGCCGAAGGAGGCGGCGGCCTCCTCGACGAGGCGGCGCCCCGTGCCGGGCTTGGCGAGATCGCCTTCGACGACCAGTGCCTTGCCGCCGGCATCGCGCACGACCTGCGCGACCTTGTCGGCGCCTGCACGATTCTTGCGGGCATGCACAGCGATGGCGGCGTCGGGGGCAGCGAGCGCGCGAGCGGTGGCAGCGCCGATGCCTGACGAGGCACCGGTGATCAGGATGGCACGGGTCATGTCGGTTCCGGTTGGTGACAGCAGATGCAGAGCTTGTTGCCCGCGGGATCGCGGAAATACGCGCCGTAGTAGTTGGCGTGATAGTGCGGGCGCAGGCCGGGCGCGCCCTCGGACCGGCCGCCCTGGGCCAGCGCCATGGCATGGCAGCGATCGACCGTGGCCCGATCGGCCGCCATCAGGGCGATCATCTGGCCGTTGCCGGGCGCCGCGGGCTCGCGATTGAACGGCCGGCCGACCAGGAACAATGGCCGCGCCACGCCGGGCGTCATCCAGCCGGCCCAGCCGTTCTCCGGCTCCTTGAATTTCAGCTCGAGCCCCAGCACCGGCAATACGGCCGAATAGAACGCAAAAGCGCGCTCGAAATCGTCGACGCCGACATGGACGTGGGAAATCATCGTTCGACCTTAAATCATTTCCTCCCCATCGTCTTCGATGGGGAGGTGGCCCGAAGGGCCGAGGGGTCATGAGCAGCCATACCGATGCTCATGACCCCTCCGCCCGCCACGCGGGCACCTCCCCAACTTCGTTGGGGAGGAATGACTAATGGCATTTCTCACGCACGATCGGCGCCAGGTCGTCGGCAAAACGTTTCGCGCCGCGTGCCGAGAAGTGCCCCTGGTCGACGAAGTCGGCACCAACGAACGACGCGGGATCGACGCCGACATAAGTGTCGCCCAGGCCGGCTGCCGCCTGCTTCAGGACCTCGTTGAACCTCTGCTGCATCGGCCACAGGTCGCGATCGCGCACCCGAGGCAGCCAGCCGTACTGGCCGTCGCCCATCAACCGCTCGCGGTTGAGGAGCTGGCCGACCCAGATCGTGGTGACGCCGCGCTGGCGGTTGATCGCCGAGATCGCGGCGATGTTGCGCTTGTAGATGGCGTTTAGGTTGGGATCGTCACCCCTCATCGGCGGCTGGCCGTAGGGGTCGGCGAAGTAGCGCGCCGTGTCGAGGTTGGCGGCGACGAAACGCATCAGCAGGGTCAGCAACGGCGAGAAGGTGACGTGCGCACCGCCGACCCGGCGCACCTTCTGGGAATCGATCTGACTTGGCAGGTGGAAATCGGCGTAACCGGGATCGAGCTTGGCGATGTGCGCGTTGCGCAGGTCGTTCCAGCCGACATAGTAGATGGCGCAGCGCGGTGGCTTGCCGAACTTGGTCTGGTAGAACGCCGTCTGGATCAGGTGTTCGGCCGTGGTGTAGCCCGGCACGCCGTGATTGACGATGAAGTATTGGTCGCCCAGCGCCTGGTCCAGGCGATCGGGCCAGGTCTCGCCCTCGCCCGCACCGATGTCGTAGGTCGTCGATCCGCCGAGGGCCGCAACGACGGTCCTGCCCTCGAGACTGCCTTCGGGATCCTTGCCGCGCGTGCCTTCGCGCGTGTGCTGGATCGCGAGCCCCGTCGAGCTGGTGAGCGCGAGCGACGGGATCGGCACGGCCTGCAGCAGCGGATGCCATTCGAAGCGCTGCGGCTCGAATTTGCCGGGCGGCATCAGCGAAGCGGAGGCAACCCCCATCCGCTGCAAGGCGAACAGCCCGGCGCCCCAGGCGAGATCGAAGGCCATCAGCACCAGCAGCAGCCCGGCCAGCCGCGGCCAACGGACCAGCGCCAGCACCAGGACGAACAGGGCCAGCAGATAGAGGAAATATTCTCCGCGCGGCCCGTGCAACGGCAGCTCGCCGACCGTGCGCATCCACACGGCAGCCAGCAGCGCAAGCAGCGCCAACAGGACCGCCAGCCCGGCCAGGACGACCCGCTCGAAGCGATACGGGCGGCGGAGGCCGAAATGATCGAGAAAGAATGTGGCGGAGGGGCTTGGCACTTCTACACTGCTTGCGCGCAATCGTGGCTCAGGCGATTCGCTTTGGAAAGCGCGTAAAGGAGCAGGACATGGCCGAGGCCGAACTTCCCCCACCGGGCGTCGTGATCGTCGAAGACCGCAACATCGGTCCATTCGCCGAGACGGTGCGCGTCGGCACGCACGTGCTGTCGGCCGACGAGCCGGTCGGCAGCGGCGGCACCAACACCGGCCCCAGCCCCTACGACTACGTGCTGGCCGGACTGGGCGCCTGCACGGCGATGACCTTGCGCATGTATGCCCGGCAGAAGAACTGGCCGCTGCAGAAGGTCCGGGTCTGGCTGAAGCACGACAAGATCCACGCCCAGGATTGCGCCGACTGCGAGACGAAAGAAGGCAGGATCGACCAGATCGATCGACAGATCGTGCTGGAGGGGCCGCTCGATCAAGCGCAGCGAGAGCGGCTATTGCAGATCGCCGATCGCTGCCCGGTCCACCGCACGCTCACGTCGGAGATCAAGATCCGGACACGGCTGGGCTAAGACCAGTCGCGCCGCGGGTTGGCTTCGAGGAAGTCCACCGTCCGCGACGCGATCCGGAGCATCAGCCCGATCTCGGCCAGGTTTCGGCCTTCGGCAACCGCCTTGGCCACGATGGCTAGCTCGGGCCAGTAGCGCTGGTCTGCCTCGTCGACTTCGCGCAGCCACACCGCCGTGCGCAGAAAGAGATCGGCCCATTTGCCGCGGCGCTGCTGGAAGCTGGTCTGGAGGAGATACTTTGCCCGCTTCTCTCTCCCCCCGGCTCCGCGACTTCCGGCAAAAGTCCGGCTGATGTCCGCATCATCCTCGAACCACGAATCCGCTACCTGTATGAGATCGGCCAGCCGGCCGCTTCTGCGGAGGATAGCTCGGACCGACTCGTGAGCGAGCAGGGCCTTCGGAACGGAGGCCAATAGACCTGCAAGAACGGCTTCGAACTCCAACCTGACGGGCCGCCAATCGGCACCGCCCATCGCTTCGGCCACCTCCAGGAGGCCGACAGGCGGCACCGTCCCTCGGGCGGCGAGCGTTGCGAGGTAATGAGAGACGACATCGTCCACATAGCCCCGCGACACCGGCGCCATCTGACCTTCGACGGCCGCCCTCGTGATCGTCGCGTCGGTTTGGCGGAGAGACATCTCGCTTCCGACGAACGCGTCCGCGATGCCGTCCTTGACCAGGATTGAGGAGATGCGCTTCTTTCGACCCGACGGACACACGATCACTAATCCCTGACTCGTCGCTCCGTCGACGGCGCTCGCCAGGATCTCCTCGGCACCACCTGCCGGCCAGGGCGCAGCATCGATTCCAGCCTCATGGGCGCGGCGGACCAAAGCGTCGATGGCGGCGCGCTCCTGCTCGGGGCGCCACTCGCGCATGGCGATCAGGCGCCTCACATCGGCCGGCAACAGCGCCGCACAGACCCGAGCGAGGGCAGCGGCGGCAGCCATCCGGGTCTCGGGAGAGGGATCGAGGAGGAACAGGACGGCCGCGCTGCGCGTCACAGGGTGATCACTCGATGCGAAAGCCGTGACCATGGCGCCTCGCGCCTCTTCGGGCATGGCATGACAGGCTTCCGCACCCGAGGCGACCAGGGCAAAGGGATCGCCGCCGCATGCCTCCACCATCTCCACCATCGTGGCATCGAGATCGGCTTCGAGGACGGCCCCGGTGCGTTGCTCGGAGAGCGCCGCCGATGCTTCGACCAGCTCGGACGCAGCGGCAATGCCCGCCTGCTGCAACACGCCGACGACCAGTCCGAGCATCGGCCCATCGATCGATCGATCGCGGACCCGCGCCGCCAGAGCGGCCTGGAACTCCGCCACGAGGTCGATTGCATCGGCGTAGCCCCTGTCGATGCGATAACGCAGATGAACCAGCAGGCCTTCGAGAAGAAAAAGATAACCGTATGCCAGAGGCTTGTGCCCTGCAGTTGCCGCCATGTTGGCGACCGCACCATCAAGGGCGACAAAGATGTCGCGCGGCGAACGGTGGAAGTAATCTTCCAGCTCATTCGAACGCTTCGGCGATCGCCCTTTGCCAATGGTCACCGCGATGCGCTGCGCAAGCCGGTCCGTTTCGGACAAGCCCGAAGCTCGCCTGGCAGGGTTTCCGCTGCGTCGTGGCATCCTGACCCTCTGGACGTTACCGAGAAGGTAGCGGCCGACCCGCCCGACCGCTACCTCCAACGTGGAGCAAATGCCGAAGTCACACGCGATCCAACCAATCAGGCCATGGCACGCGTATTCCGACGCAGGAGCCCCAGAAATTCCGCGATACTCGACCATTCCTCGAACCGGTCGACCGCCCGCTCGACGGCGACGACACCCTCGCCGGTCAGGACCTCGCCGGCCAGCTCGCGGAACTTGTCGCGTACTTCCGACTCGGCGAAGGGCTGGTTGAAGTCGCCGCGATGGCTGGAAACATCCTGTGAATCGCGGCCCCCATCCTTCAGGGTGACGGTGACGCGTGCCGGCCGCAATTTGGGCGCGACGGCACTCATGGCGCTGTCCTCGCCAATGACGACGCGATGGCGAAGCGCCGCAATCGCCGGATCCTGGAGCGCACTGTCGTCGAGAGCGGGGTGCCCCGCTCCGCCTCTCAGTGCCATGACCGCCGCGGCATGCGGCAGCGAGTACTTGGAGGCGAAGTAGTTGGGCGGATCGGGATTGCGCATCAGCGACGCAAAACGGTAGGTGGCGATATCGATCCGCTCGATGTCCGCGGCGGCCGGCTTCAGCCGCCCGAGCACCTGCTTCAGCGCATCGAGCGCGGGATGCACCGGGTTGCAGCAGGCATAGAGGCGGAAGTAGTTGCGCATAATCTCCCAGCGGTCGCCGAGACCGTCCGTCAGGTCGTCGGCCCTGAAGGCCGCGCCGACCAGCTCGCCCAACGCCTCCTCGATCGCATCCTCTTGGGCGCCGAAGCCGGCAAGCGCCAGGTCGGGCGCCAGGGCTGCCGCGAAACCGCTCATGCCTCCGGCCACGTTGAGCGCCGTCGCGCCCGCCATGACGTTGTTGTAGCTCGGCGTCAGCACGAGAACGGTCGCGATGCGCATGGCCAGGCTGACACCCGGCGCATCCAACCGACGCAGCCGTGCGCCGGCCGCGGCAGCGCCAAGCATCGTCGCCTGACCGTTCTGATGGGCAAGCGGCCGCGCGGTGAAACCCATGCACAATCGTGCCGCCACGTCGTAGCCCAGCAGGAACGCGCACAGCATCTCGCGTCCGCTGCTTCGCGCCTGTTCGCCAACCGCCAGCACGCCCGGCAGGATCTGGATCGCCGGCTGGCCGGAGACCAGGCGCAAGCCTTCGCACAACTCGATCGAGCGCCCGGCAATGCCGTTCAGCAGCGCCGCCGTCCGTACGTCGCTTTCGGCCCAATCGGGCGCGAGGACAGTCGCGCCCGTGCCGCCCGTCGCGAGCAGTCGCCTGTGCAGGTCGCGGACTTCCGGCCGCCGGCTGCCTGCCAGCATGACGCCCAGGGTGTCGAGCACGACGAGCTTGGCGTGATGCTGGACCTCCGGCGGCACCTCGTGCCAATGCGTGCCGGCGACGAACCGCGCCAATGCCTCGATCTTCTTGCCCATGTCTCGATCCTCGCCCACCGGCATTCATTGAACGGTGATGTTGCCTTCGCGCACAATGCGCCCGAACTTGGCGATCTCGGCCTTGAGATAGGCCGCGAATTCCTCGGGTGTGCCGCCGACGATCGTGGCGCCGGCGGCGGCGATCTTCTCCTTGATGGCGGGCATGGCGAGCACTGCCGCCATTTCACGGTTGAGTCGCGCGATGACCTCGTCCGGAGTGCCCGCGGGGGCCGCCATCGCCGTCCATGAGGCATTGTCGAAACCCTTGACGCCCGATTCGTCGAGGGTCGGCAGATCGGGCAGGAAGGGCGCACGCTTCAAGGTGGTCACGGCGATCGGCCGCACGGTCCTGGCGCCGATGTACGACATCGACGCGAGCGCGTCGTTGAACAGGAGTTGCACCTCGCCCGCGAGCAGTCCGGCCATCGCCGGGCCGGCGCCCCGATACGGCACATGAGTCATCTGCGTACCGGTCATCAGCGAAAACATGACGGCCGAGACATGGCCGAAGCCGCCGATCCCGGCCGATCCGTAGTCGAGCTTGCCCGGCTGCGCTTTGGCGAGAGCGATCAGCTCCTGCACGGTCTTGGCCTGAAAGGATGGATTGACGATCAGGATGCCGGGCGACGCCGTCATCTGCATGACCGGCTTGAAATCCTTGGTCACGTCGAACGACGATTTGTACAGGTGGGGATTGACCACCCACGTTCCCGCAGTCGTGAACACGAGCGTGTAGCCGTCAGCGGGCGCCCGCGCGACGAACTCCATGCCGACATTGCCGTTGGCCCCCGCCCGGTTGTCGATGATCACCGGTTGGCCGAGCCGCTCGGCGAGGGCGTCGGAGACGATGCGTGCCAGGATGTCGGCGCCGCCACCGGGTGCGAAGGTGACGACGAGCTTGATCGGCTTGGAAGGATAATCGTCGGCCGTTGCGGCGCTCGCGTGAAGGAGCGCCAGGAGGGCGGTGGCGGCTGCGGCGAGAGCGGAGGCAAGTCGAAAGGTAATCTTCATGGTGCGCTTCCCTGTCGATTTTTCAGGCTTTCGAGAAAGGCGGCCAGGCCTCTGGCGAGGTCATAGTGCGGCGCGAAGCCGAAATCGCGGCGCGCAGCCGAGCAGTCGAGCGGCGCGCCGGGAAAGCTGCCGTCGTCGAGCGGCACCGGCTCGAAGGTGATGTCGGCATCGGGTACCAGAGCGCGAATCGTCCCGGCGATCTCTTCGTCGGAGTAGCTGCCGGGACCGGAGACGTTGTAGGCAGGCTGCGGCAGGCACGGCGCGAGCAGCGCCTGATGAAGGGCTGTCACGATGTCGTCCTCGTAGACATACTGCAGACGGCGGCCGTCGCTTGCCGGCAGCCGCAGGGGCCGCCTCGCAACTGCCGCTTCCATCATGGTCGTGATCAGCGAGCCGGTGCGCCGGCCGGGACCGTAGACGCGGCCGATGCGCAGCGACGTCACGTCCAGCCCATGTTGCAGGCGATAGGCGCGGGCAATCAGGTCGCACGCAGCCTTGGTGGCGCCGTAGACCGTCACCGGCAGGAACGCCGTCTCCTCCTTGATCTCCTCGCGCGCCGCGTTGCCATAGGCTCCCTGCGAGGAGCTGTAGACGAAACGCCCGACCTTGTGGATGCGCGCCGCCTCCAGCAGCTCGACCGTGCCGAAAACGTTGACCCGGCAGTTCCGGCCCGGATCGTCGGGCGCGACCATCTGGCCCGAGATGCCGCCGCAATGGACCATCGCGTCGAAGCTGTAGCACGCGAACAGCTCGCGAAGACCTTGCGCGTCGCCGACATCGCCGGCGACCTCGGTGAAGGCGACGTCTTCGCCCGCCGGCACGATGTCGAGGCCGATCACCGTGCGGCCCTCGCGGGCCAGCCGGTTGGCAAGCGGCCGCCCGAGACAGCCGCTCGCGCCGGTCACCAGGACGCATCCGGGATTCATGGTGCCGATGGTGCGGCCGGCCAGACGCTGCGCCAATCCACGCCGCAGTTTTTTTGCTATACGTTTCTCGTATGGATCTTCGCAAGCTGCGTCATTTCCAGGCAGTGGCGGAGGCCGGCAGCATCACCGGCGCCGCCGCACGCCTGCGCATGGCGCAGCCGGCCCTGACCCAATCCATCTCGCGGCTCGAGAAGGAGCTCAGGATCCGGCTGTTCGTGCGCTCGCGGCGCGGCGTCGAACTGACGGAGGCGGGCCGCTTCCTGTTCAGCGAAGCGCGCGAACTGCTCGCCCGCGCCGATGCCGTACAGCGCTCGGCCGAGCGCCATGCCGACGGCACGACGGGCGCCATCACGGTGGGCTTCGTCAGCACCGCCCTCTATCGCATCCTGCCGCACGCCATTGCCGAGGTGAAGCGCCTGTCGCCCGAGGCGCGGATCCGGCTGCGCGAGATGCGCACCAATCATCAGATCGAAGCGTTGCGCATCGGCGAGATCGACATCGGCATATGCCACGCGCCGGTGCCCGCCGAGAACTGGATGCGCCAGCGGACGGTCGCCGAATACGAGTTGCGCGCCGCCCTGCCCGACGCCGATTGCTCCAACGGCGGCACCATCACGATGAGCGAGCTCGGCGCCAAGGAGCTGGTGCTCTTTCCCGAAGGCGAAGGACTGCCCAAGCGCGCCCACATCGTCGAAGCCTTTCGCCTCGCCGGCCGTGAACCGCGCATCGCGCAGGAGGCCAGCCCGACCCTGGCGGTGCTGGCGTGCGTCGCCGCCGGGCTTGGCGCCTCCCTGCTGCCGGCCTGCGTCGGCTTCATCGGCATGAGCGGCGTGCGCATGTGCGAAATCCGCAAGCCGAACGATCTGCCGGCCGTTGGCGTGGCGCTCATCCGCCGCAACCATCCGCGCCGCAAGCTGGTCGACCGCTTCTGGCAGGCCTGCCTCGATCAGTCGCCGGCGTAGCGCGGATCAGCCCGCCGTCACCTATCTTTCGCTGGCAGGGGGAAAATGCCATTTGCCGTCGCGAATCGGCAGGAAGCGTCCATTGTCCTCTCCGACCTCCTCGGCGATGCGCCGATTGGTCTCCTGGTTCAGCGCCAGGATGAGATCGCCGTTCCGTTTCGGGTCGACAGCGAGGTTGTTCATCTCCTCGGGATCGTTGTGGCGGTCGTAGACCTCGACATCGTTCTTCTCAAAGAGCTCTTCCAGCGAAGCCGGCGTGTTGAACCGGACCGGGGAGAAGTAGCGCGAGAAACGATAGCGGCCGTCCCAGATGCTGCGGATGGCCACGCGGTTCAGGAAGTCCGGCGGACGGCCCGCCAGCATGGCCAGCTGCTCCTGCGGCGCCTTCGTGCGATAGGCCCGCGTATCGACGGTCAGCGCCGCCCATTTCGGGTCCTGGAAGGACAGCATGTCGAAGTTGTACAGGGCAGAAGGCCGGATCGACTGCACCGCGGCCTGGGCGGGGTTGCGCAGCCACGACGAGAAGTCCCTGCCCTTCAGCCCTTCGGAGGCGCGCGCCCGCGCCGCCGCGTCCTTGCCGGTCAGGCCGATGATGGTCGACGTGAGATCGAGCTGCGAGGTGATGGCCGGGCACTCGGTGCCGCCGGGGAACGCGGGATGATGGATCATCAGCGGCAGGTGGTTCTGCGGCCAGTAGGCGTTGGTGCCCTTGCCGCGCATCTGGTGATGGCCGCCCAGCTCGCCGTGATCGGCCGTGAAGATCACAATGGTGTTCTTGTCCATGCCGTTGTTGCGCAGCGCATCGAGCAGGAGCTCGACCTTGCGGTCGCAGTCGCGGATGGCGTTGAAGTAATAGTCGCGCAACGCCCGCCAGCGGCGATCCTCGTCCGGCCACTGCCCGACCTGCAGGTCGAGAATCTGCTGGTAGATCTTCTGGGCGACGGGCCGGCCGGGACTGTCGAACGGCTGGTGCCGGCTGGCCGGCAATGGATAATTGTCCCAGGTCGCGTGGTAGAGCTCGTCGTCCGGGGCGCGCGCGATCGGCATCGCATGGCTGCGGCTCTGGATGTTCTCCGTCGGCAGGTCGGAGTTGTAGTACATCACGTCGTGCGGGTTGACGAAGTTCACGGCGAGGTACCAGGGCCTGTTCTGGGTGCGCAGCGTCAATGCCTCGGTCCGCAGCCAGGTGATCGCCGAGGCGAGCGTCGTGTCGTCGTAGCTGTAGCCGCCGAGCGTGCCGTCGATCAGGTCGCCGACGCCGAAGAAGTCCTTGAAGCCATAGGACTCCATGGTGTCGCGGTAAGCCTTCAACGGTGCGTCGATCGGCTTGGCCGAGAGATCGAGATTGGCGGAGAGGTGCCACTTGCCCTGGTAGGCGGCGTGGTAACCGAGCTCGCTTAGACGATGGCCGACGGTCTTGATGCCGGTCTGCAGGTCGCGCTGCCAGACGTAGTTCAGGTTGTCGGCGATGCCGGTGTGCTGGATGTGCTGGCCGGTATAGACGACCGAGCGGGCCGAGGAGCAGACGCACGACGCGGCCTGGTGATTGAGAAAGGTGACGGCCTTCTTCTTGATGGCCTCGCGCCCCGGCACCGGGAACGGCCACTTGGGAAAGAAGTGCTCCTGGTCGACCAGCACAAACAGGATGTTGTAGCCCTGGGGCATCGCCTCGGCCGGCGGCGGCGAAGCCGGCGTTCGGCTCGGCTGGGCATTGGTCGGCTGGGCATTCGCCGACATGCCGCCAAGCATCGTGGTGCCGAGCAGCGCCGCTCCCGACGCCATCGCCAGCCGACGCGACGTGTTGGATGGGTCGTCTTCGGTATTCGACATGATCGCCTAACCCTTCTTGATTTCAGGGAGATCGAAGTCGCGCCAGCCGGGCACTTCCGAGACATCGGGGAACTCGACGCCGAAGGGCCGCGTGGCGTCGACGCCGACCGACGAGGAGAGGCCGCCGTCAGTAGAGGGATCGAGCGGCGCGGCGGCGGTGCGGTCGACGACGAAGACGTCTTCGCGGGGCTTGACGTGGAACGACTGCGCCCACTCGACTTCGGCGGCGTTGCGGATGTCGATGTCGGGGTCGACGGCGATGACCCACTTGGGATGCAGGTTGGACGCCATAGTGGCGAGGATCGCCTGCCGGGCCTCGCCGTCGTAGCGCGGCTTCATGGCGATCACGACGTAGACCTGCACGCCGCCCGAACTGTTGACCGAAATGTCCGAGATGGTCGGGAACTGCGCCTGGAGCTGGCGCAGGATCGAGGTCTCGAACGGGATCTGCTTCAGCACGTGGTTCTCGGTGATCGGCTTGCCGGTCAGCAGGCCCTGGAAGATCGCGCCCTTGCGGTGGGTGATCGCGGTGATGCGGGCGACCGGCTTGGGCGAGGCCGCCGTGTAGTAGCCGGTGTACTCGCCGAGCGGGCCTTCCATCTTCTGGTTCTTGGTGTCGACCGTGAATTCGATGACGATCTCGGCATTCGCCGGAACCTTGAGATCGTTGCTGACGGCCTTTGCCAGCTCGACCGGCGCGCCGCGCAGCCCGCCGGCGATGAACCAATCGTTGGTCGCGTCGCTCGACTGGACCGAGCAGGAGAACATGATCAGCGGATCGACCCCGATCACGAGCGCGCCATGCAGCTCCTTCCCCATCGCCGTCGCGTGGGCGATGTTCTTGCCGAACCGATGGTTGGACGCGGAAAACACCCCCAGCTCCTTCGGCCCGTGGACCTGGAAACGGTAGACGCCGATGTCGGGAGTGCCGGTCTCGGGATTCTCCGACACGACGATGCCCGCCGTGATGTACGGGCCGCCGTCCTTCGGGCTGTAGGTCGGCACCGGCAGCCCCGTGACGTCGACCGCGTCGCCCGTCAGGACGACTTCCTGGCAAGGCGGCGCGCCCTTGAAATCCACCGGGCCGACCGGATTGTTGATCCCCTTCATCACCTTGTCATGGATCGTCTGTTCCGTCGCCTCGAAGGCTTTCAGCGCCAGCCTGCGGTTGCCGTAGAGGCCGGCCACCAGCGGAAAATCCGTGCCGGTCTCCGTGAACATCAGAGCCGGGCCCTGGACCGAGCTTGTCTTGGCAAGAGCTTTGGCAATGTCGTACTTGAGGGCGACCGGGCGTGTGATGTCAACGAGGTCACCCGAGTTCTTCAAGGCAGTCAGGAAGGCGCGCAGATCTTGATAGGGCATGGTCAGTCCGTCCTTGCGTTTCGCGAGTGCAACAGGTGATGCGCCGCTTGCTTGCCGACATCCATCGCCACGATATCGAGGCCGCCATCCGCGTCGCCGTGTCGGTCGGCATGCCGCTGCTGGCGCTCTATGCGGTCGGCTGTCTCGATCTCGCCGTCTATGCCGCCTTCGGCGGGCTCGCGATGCTCTACGGTCACAGCGAGCCGGCGAAGAAGCGCGTGGAGTCGCAGATCGTCGCCGGTACGGGCCTCGTCGTCACGATGGCGGTGGCCATGGTCTATTCGGCCGCGCAGGCGCCGGTTCCGGTGCTGGGCGCCCTGCTCGCTGTCACGGTGATCGCCGCGGCCACCCTGGGGGCGGCCATGCGATGGGTGCCGCGCGGAGAAATGTTCTTCGTGCTGGTGCTGCTCATCATCGCCGATATTCCGACGAGCTGGGACCGGCTGCCGATCGACATAGCCGTCGGCGCCGGCGGTGCGGCGCTCTCCGTGCTGCTCGCCCGTGTGATCGGCGCAGACAGGAATGAATTCGGGGACGAAGTGACGTCCAGCGGATGGCGTCGCCGCTTCGCCGTCGGCTACGCCGCTCTCGATCGCGGGCAGCATCTGGTCCTGATCGTGGCCGCCACGCTCGGCGTGGTGGCGGCGTGGGTGCTCGCCCTCGTGCTGGGCGTTGGCAATCCCTTCTGGGCAGCGGTCACCGTCGCCGCACTGATGCCGGCGCTGGCCGCCGCCGACGTCTGGCGCCGCACGCTCCATCTCATGCTGGGCACGCTGGGCGGCGTGGGTATCGCCACCTTCCTGTTCTCCTTCGATCCCGGCCATCTCGCGCTGATCGCGATCATCGTCGTCTGCCAGGCGGTGGCGGAGATCGCGGTGGCGCGCAACTACGGCGTCGCGCTGCTCTTCTTCTCGCCGCTCGCCATCGGCATGAGCAACCTCAGCCGCGGCGCGCCCTGGCAGCCGCTGCTGGTCGACCGGCTGGCCGAGGCGGCGCTGGGCACGGCGGTCGCCTTCCTCGCGATTGTCGCAGGACGCAGGATCCTCAAGATCGCTTGAGCGAGCGGGTCGCACGCCGCGCCTATTGTCGTTGCCGCATCACTTGCCTTTTCTGCGCCCGGCTGTGCCGGAGGGCCCGGTCCAGCGCGGGAAGGCCTTGGTGTCGAGGCCGAAGAGGTCGAGGGCGCGCGCCACCGAATGGGTGACGATCTCGTCGACCGTGCGCGGGCGTGCATAGAACGCCGGTACTGGCACGGCGACGATGGCGCCCATTTCCGTGACCGCCAGCATGCTCCTGATGTGGCCGGCATGCAGCGGTGTCTCGCGGAACATCAGGACGACCCGGCGGCGTTCCTTCAGGCAGACGTCGGCGGCGCGCGCCACGAGGCTCGACGTCACGCCGGTCGCGATCTCGCTCAAGGTGCGCACCGAGCAGGGCGCCACGATCATCCCCATCGTCTGGAACGAGCCGCTCGCGATGGCCGCGGCGATGTCGCCCGGCGCATAGACCTTGTCGGCAAGGGCGCGCAGCTGGGCCGCCGACAGGTCAGTCTCGAGCGACCGCGTCTGGTCGCCCGCCTTGGAGATCACGAGATGGCTCTCGATCTTCATGGTCCGCAGCATCTCCAGCACACGGATGCCGTAGACCGTTCCCGAGGCCCCGGTGATGCCGACGATCATGCGCTGGACGGGCGGGCGCGCTGCCACAGGCGCCTCAGCCCGCGGTCTTGATGTGCCGCGGATCCGAATGGTTCATGGGCTGCGGCTTGGCCTCCCACGAAAACGGCGTGGCGGAGAGCGTGTAGCGGTACCACGGCGGGTCGTTGGTGCGACCGAGCTTGTGGCGCAGGTTGCCGAACGCGCGGTAGAGCACCGGGTAGGGCTGGCCGTGATACTGCTTCAGGATATCGTGCCAGGCGCGCGGTTGGGCGGCGATGAACGCCTCCATGTCCTTCGTCAGCGCCTCTTCCGTCATGATCTTCAGCCCGGCCGGCGGATCGCCGAGGTCGGTGACGGTGCTGCGCACGAACTCGTTGGGGTTCCATTCCGGCCCCAGCGGCACGGTGCAGTCCAGACCGATCTTGGAGGCGATGCCCAAGGTCGTGCTCTTGGGGTCGACCGTCATGGTGTTGAGACCGTCGAGCCGCACCGTGTCCCTGTCCGGCATGTAACGGTAGGCTTGGGCGGCCAGCACCGCCTGGTCGTCCCAGATGTCGACGTCGGTGTCGAACACCATGGCGATCTTGGGCAATCCCTGCTTGGAGCAGGTCAGCATGATGCCCAGCGCCTGCTTGGAATCGCCCGCACCCAGCGGGTTGATCTTGGCATAGGCGATGTTGGACAGGCCGCCCAGCGGGCAGCGCACCTCGCGCACGTCGATGCCGCCCTGCTTCAGTCCGTTGAACAGGTCGGCCTCGATCGCCGGCAGCTGCAGCATGTTGTCGGTGTACCAGGGGTGCAGGCCGCCGATCGTGCAATGCTGGAAGATGCCGCCCTTGCGGTAGGTCATCGCCCTGACTTTCAGGCGATAATTGTGCTTGATGCCGCCGCCGTACATGCCGGTGAACTCACCGTACGGCCCTTCGTCATAGACGAGCCCTTCGAGCGCCATCAGCTCGCACTCGAGCACGATCTCGGCATTCGCCGGCACCATCACGTCGATGGTCTCGCATCTGACCATTTTGGCCGGCGCGCCGTAGAAGGCGCCGAGCACCTCGAAATCGTCGGTGTCGGCGGTGACGCCGACCAGCGCCGAGATCTTGTCGATGGTCGGGCCGCCCAGCACGATCGCGACCTCGAGGTTCTGGCCCTTCGCCGCCGCCGCCATGGCGTGGATGCGCTGGCGATGCGAGGTGCAGGTCATGTCGACCGACTTCTCGTTCTTGGTACGGAACATCGAGCGGTAGATGCCCCAGTCGTGGACGCCGGTATCGGGATGCTTGCTGATGAAGAGATTGTCGTTGGTGTAGGCGTGGCCGTCGCGATCGTGATGCAGGAACAGCGGCAGGCGCGTCAGGTCGACGTCGTCGCCCTTCAGGATCACGTCCTTGCAGGGCGCCGTCGTCACGGTCTCCCACTTCACGCGACCCTTGGAACGCGCGACCATCTCGAGCCCGGTCCGCGTCTTGTCGCAGCCCATGGCCCACGCGAACATGTCCTGGTTGGAATAGGCGTTGGCCAGCACCGAGAATTCGGTGTCCTTCACCCTCTCGACCAGGATGGCCTTGGTCGGGTTGGCCTCCATGAGCTTGGGGATCTGGTCGACGCGGACCTCGTCCTTGATGCGCACGAGGAAGCCCGCCTCGTCCATGGCGGCGACGAATTCCGAAAGTGACTGCTGCATGGTCTGCACCCCGCTCTGGAGAAACGCTTCAGGAGTAGGCGGGTGCGACCTTCCCCTTCTCCACATAGGTCCGGAGATGATGCAGCATCATGCCCCAGAGCGCGTTGCACTTGTCGAAGTTGCCCTGCTGATGAGGCCAGCCGGCATGCGAAAAGGCGATCTGCACGCGGCCATGCGGCGTCTTGCCGAGATCGAAGTTGACGGTCGTGCCGGCCGCGTCTCCCGGCCCCGAGACGCACTTCCACGCCACCTTGTGGTCGTCCTGCGCGGTGACCTCCCAGAGGAAGGTCGGACCGCCCGGGTATTTCAGCGTCCACGTCGAGCCGATGCCGCCGCTGCCGGAGACTTCGGCCATCGTCCAGCCCTTCAGTCCCTCGAGGGTCGTGAGCGCGCCGCGCACTTTGGCGGCGTCGCCGGTGATGTTGACGGCATGACGAAGAGCATGACTCGACACTGACGCACCTCCCCCTTGCTCACTCGGCAGCGGGTACGCGCACCAAGCTGCATCTGAGCCGCACGCGAACGATAACAGCGCAAACTTGCAGGCTCAATGGCCGGATGGCGGAATCCTGCGTTGCAGGCAGTTCAAATTTTCAGCAGCGCGGCGACATTCGCCGTCGAGACCACACTGCAAACATGAGCATCACGTTGTTCAGCGCATTGTCGTGCTCGAAATCCGTATGCGTCGCGAGCGGTCGACTCGCAGCATATGCTGGTCGCGAGATGAGCCGTCCCCTTCGGATCGACGACATCGACCGTGTCAGGCTTTCAACAGGCCGCCCTCGATCAGGACCGCCCGGCACTCCTCGAGGTCCGTCGCTTCCGGATTGTTGAGCGGCGGCCGCACACCGCCCGTCGCCATCCCGAGCAGCCCGGCAATCGTCTTGAACAGGGCGACATTGTGGAAGCCGCGGGAGAAGTAGACGCTCTGCAACCGATCGGCGATCGCCACGATCTTGCGATTGTGACGTGCGGCTTCGCCGAAATCCCGCCGCAGGGCAGCCTCCAGGAAGGCGCCGCAATACGGCTTGGCCTCGGTCTGGCAGAGCACGGGCCGCGATGAGCCGATCATGAACTCCGACGCCCGCTCGGGAAAGGCCATCAGCCCGTAGAGAAAGTATTCCTCCAGCGAGGTCGAGACCGAGATGCGGTCGCTGACGCGCTCCAGCATCGCCGCAAAGCTCGCGAAGTTCAGCGTCGTGTCCTGCACCGCGCAGAGCTGCGGCAGGTGCAGAAGTCCCTCCACCTGGTCGGGCGCCAAATGATAGCCGAGCTCGGCCAGCGTCGTGCAGTAGACGACCATGCCGATGTCGATCGCCTCGGCCACCTGTTCGTAGAAGGCGCGCACGCCGGACGGCGTGCGCGGGCCGTAGTACGGCGGCCATACCATGACGAGGTCGGCGCCTGCGCGCTCGGCGTGGTGCGCGAAGCCGATCACGTTGCGCGCAGACGGATCGGAACAGCCGACGACCACCGGCACGCGGCCCGCCACCGTCTCGAGCACGATGTCGACCAGGCGCAGGCGCTCGTCGTGCGTGAAGGTCCAGAACTCCTGGTGGATGGAATTGACCGACAGGCCGCCCACGCCCGGCCGACGCAACGTCTCCTCGACGTTGTGCCGCAGCCCTGCCTCGTCGATCTCTCCCGCCAGGTCGAACGGCGTGTAAAGCACCGTCATGTAGCCGCGCAAGTTGGCGCGCACCCAGGTCCGGGCTTCTCCCCTCCCATAGCGCATGACGTCAGCCGGCCGTAACCCGCGCGCCCCGCCGCGCCGCGACGTCGACCCGCACGCCGTAGATGCGCTCGGCCTCGCCGGCGTCGACCAGGCCGCCGCAGACATCTTCGACGACATGCGCCACGGCGCGCTCGGCCGGATCGCCGAAGCGGCCACCGCCCGGCACCGTAGGCGCGCCCGAAGAGATGCGAACTCCTAACCTTCTGATCCGTAGCCAGATGGTCGATTCAGGCGAAAAGGTCTGGCAATCAACAGGTTAGGCCCATTGCCGTCGCATACTTAGGACCCCCGTTGGCCGGACTTTGGCCTGTTGTCGCACGCCCCAGCGATGCCTACGAGAACCGAGCCCCAGTACTCTGCAATGTCACCGTCCTTTGCTATCCGAGCGAGAGCGGCTATCGTTCTGTTGCTGCCCTGCTGCGCGGAGATTCCGGACATGGATATCGCGGATTGGGTGCGCACGCCCGGCCTTGGCCAATGTGAGGCGCCGTTTCGCGACAGCGGCATCGACGTTGTCGTTTTGCCGGAACTCAACGAACAGCATCTGAAGGATCCGGGTGTCCCGCTCGGACACTGGCTGAGGATGCCACGCGCGACCCGCGAGGGGGTCGCAGCTACGCCACCGTCCGCGCAACCAGTAAACACTCTTCCGATGGCTACGATCTCAGAGCTGCGGCCGCGCCGCCGACGTCGCGCTGCGGCTCCGACTCGGCGTCGCGGGCGATCTCATCGGTTCCACCTGCACCAGCCGGTTAAAGGCGCTGCATGCCGGTCGTGTCGCTGGAGGTGAAGCATCGCCCAGGCGTTTCCATCTCTTACAAGCCGGAGGAATCCGCTGTGTCCGCATCCACCGTCCGTTCGCGCCTCTCGGAAGGCCTGCCCTATCCTCTTGGCGCGACGTGGGATGGCCTGGGCGTGAACTTCGCGTTGTTCTCGGCCAACGCCACCAAGGTCGAGCTCTGCCTGTTTGAGCATGGCGGCGGACGCGAGATCGAGCGCATCATCTTGCCGGAGTACACCGACGAAGTCTGGCATGGCTACCTCCCCGATGCGCGGCCGGGCACCGTCTACGGCTATCGCGTGCACGGGCCCTACGAGCCAGCGACGGGACAACGCTTCAATCCGAACAAGCTCCTGATCGATCCCTATGCCCGACAGATGATCGGCCATATCGAGTGGAATCCGGCGCTGTTCGGCTACAAGGTGGAGACCAACGACGACCTCACCTTCGACGAGCGCGACTCCGCTCCTTTCACGATGAAGGCTTGCGTGATCGACACGGCCTTCACATGGGGGCGGGCGCCACAGCCGCGCGTGCCGTGGGAGAACACCATCCTCTACGAGGCGCATGTGCGCGGCCTGACCAAGCGCCATCCGGCACTGCCGGAGAGCTTGCGCGGTACCTATGCGGGGCTGGCCAGCGCGGAGATCACCGCCTACCTGACGTCGCTCGGCGTCACCACAATCGAGCTGCTGCCGGTGCATGCCCTCGTCGACGACAGGCATCTGCTGGACAAAGGGCTCAAGAACTACTGGGGCTACGACACGATCGGCTTCTTCGCGCCGGCCCGGCGCTATGCCGCCAACGCCAACTTCGCCTTCGCCGAGTTCAAGGAGATGGTGGCGCATTTGCATGACGCCGGCCTCGAGCTGGTTCTCGACGTGGTCTACAACCACACCGCGGAAGGCAACCAGCTGGGCCCCACCCTTTCGTTCAAGGGCATCGACAACGCTTCCTACTACCGGCTGGCGCCCGACCCGCGGCACTACATTAACGACACCGGCACCGGCAACACGGTGAACCTCTCCAATTCGCGCGTGCTGCAGATGGTGATGGACAGCCTGCGCTACTGGGCCAACGACATGCACGTCGACGGCTTCCGCTTCGACCTCGCCACCA
>JAEZHS010000687.1 GCA_023436825.1 Pseudomonadota bacterium
CCGTCGTCGGTCTTGGTGTCGTTGGTCGCCTGCGGGTTCTTGAAATACTCCTTGAACACGCCGGGGCTGCGATAGAGCACTTCGCCGGAGTCGTCGATCCTGAGCTCGACACTGGCCACCGGCTTGCCGACCGTGTCGGGGAAGACCTCGCCGTCGGGATGGATGGGGACGAACACCGACGCCTCGGTCTGGCCGTAGAGCTGCTTCATGTTCACGCCGAGCGCGCGATAGAAGTTGAAGATCTCCGGCCCCACCGCCTCGCCGGCGGTGTAGGCGACGCGCACGCGGCTCATGCCCAGCGTGTTCTTGAGCGGCCCGTAGATCGTGAGGTTCCCCAGCGCATGCAGCAGGCGGTCGATCGGCGACACCGGCCGGCCGTCGAGCAGCGCCGGCCCGACCCGACGCGCCAGCGCCATGAAATACTGGAACAGCCGGCGTTTGACGTACCCCGCATCCTCCATGCGGATCGTCACCTGGGTGATCAGGTTTTCCAGCACGCGCGGCGGTGCGAAGTAATAGGTCGGGCCGATCTCGCGCAGATCGGTCATCACCGTGGTCGCCGATTCGGGGCAGTTCACCACCAGGCCGACGACGTAACACTGGGCGTAGGAGAAGATGTGATCGCCGACCCACGCCATCGGCAGGTAGGACAGGAGCTCGTCGCCTTCCTTCAGGCCGTCGAAATCGGCGCCGGCCTTGGCGGCCCAGATCAAATTGTCGTAGCTCAACACCGCGCCCTTGGGCCGTCCGGTCGTGCCCGAGGTGTAGAGCATGATGGCATCGTCCGAGCCGCGGCCGCGGGCGACCTCGGAGGAGACGAGATCGGGCGACGCCTCGAGCCGCCTGGCGCCGCGCGCCTGCACCTGCTCGCTCGACAACAGCCCCTCATAGTGCCGCAGCCCGCGCGGGTCCTGGTACATCACGACTTCGAGCGACGGCACCTTCTTCTGGATCTCCAGCAGCTTGTCGACCTGTTCCTGGTTCTCGGCGAGCGCGAAGCGCGCACCGGCATGCTCGACGACATAGGCGAGTTCGTCGGCCACCGAATCCTGGTAGACCGGCACCGGCACGCCGCCCAGTGACTGCGCGGCGCACATCGACCAGTAGAGCAGCGGGCGGTTGTCGCCGATCACGATCAGCCGGTCGCCGCGGCGGAAGCCGAGATCGGCCAGGCCAGCCGCCAACAGGCGGACCTCGGCCGCGACATGGCCCCAGTCGTGGCTCTGCCAGATCCCGTATTCCTTCTCGCGGTAGGCCGGCCGGGCGGGACTGGTGCGGGCGCGCTCGGCCAGAAGCTTGGGAAACGTGTCCCGAGCGTCGGTCGCGGTATCGGCCGTTCCCGTCGTCATCCCCTGCTCTCGCTCCCTGGGACCGCCTTCGTTGATTTATTGGCTTTGGTGGCGTTCCGACGGGCAGCTAGCCACAGTCAATTTGCGCCGGTCAAGCGGTCGCCGGCCTCGTGGTCAAGCCGGATGCCGGCCGCAGGCGCAAGGTGAAGGCGGCACCGCCGGTCGGCCGGTTCTCGACCGTGATGGTGCCGGCGTGGCTTTCGGCGACGCGGGCGACGATTGCCAGCCCCAGCCCCCTGCTTTCAGCCTTCGTGCGATCGCGTCGCCAGAAACGCTGGAAAATCGATTCGCGCTCGGCCTCGGGCACGCCCGGCCCGTCGTCGAGCACGCGCACCGCGCCGTCAGCCGAGACCTCGACCTCGACCGATCCGCCGGCCGGGGCATGGCGGATGGCATTCTCGATCAGGTTGCGGACCGCCCGGAACAGCGCCTCGGAATGGCCGTGCACCCAGACCGGGTCCTCGCTGCCGCTGAGCGCAATCATCTTCGACTGTCCCACGGCGAGCGGCGCCATGAAGGCGACGGCCTCGACACAGACCGCCTGCAGGTCGGCGCGGGCATCGCCGGCGACGATGAAGCTTTCGAGCTCGGCGATGTCGAGCACCTGGTTGACGATGCGCGTCATGTTCTCGAGGTCCTTGCGCAACTCGTCGCGCAACCGACCGGGCTCCAGCGAATCGACGCGGGCGCGGATGACGGTGAGCGGCGTGCGCAGCTCATGCGCCATGTCGCCGGTGAAGTCGCGCTGGGCGCGAAAGCCCCTCTCGAGGCGATCGAGCGCCTGGTTGACGGCGTGCACCAGCGGCACAACCTCGGTCGGCATCGCCGCCTCGGGCAGCCGGACCTCGGTGTTCGTCGGACCGATGGTGGCCGCCGTGGTCGAAGCCTCGCGCACCGGCTTCAGCGCACGCCGGAAGATCAGGATGTCGATCAGCAGCAGCGCCAGCAGCAACGGGAAGGTGATCCAGGCGACGCTGGGGAAGAACGAGGCGACGATGTCGTCGATGATGACATCGCGATGCGACAGATCCTGCGCCACCTGGATCAGGTAGGTGCGGCCGTCGATGTTGCGCGCCACGCTGACGCCGAAGAGCACCGAGCCCGTGCTGCGTCGCCGCATCGCCCAGTCGCCGAGGCGCACGTCCTTCGGCGGGAACAGCGCAGTGCCGTCGTTGCGCGAGGAGAACAGGACCTTGCCCTCGGAATCGAGCACGGCATAGGAATAGAGGCCGTAGCTTCCGGCATAGAGCGGCTCCAGTTCGGCCGGGATGTCGAGCGCGACGCCGTCGGCCAGCGGCTTGAGGAAACCGCTGATCGTCACCGCCTGGCTGCGCAGCGCATCGCGGTGCAGGCTGTTGGCCGCTTCGTTGAGCAGCCAGTAGAGCGACAGCGGCATCACGATCGAGATGACGGCGATGGCCACGATGTGCAGCGCCACGACCCGCGAGAGGATGGAGCGGAAGCGGCTCATCCGTTGGTCACCCGATCCTTGTCCTCGGCCATCAGGTAGCCGACGCCGCGCACCGTGTGGATCTTCACCGTGGCACCGGACTCGGCCAGCATCTTGCGCAGGCGATGAATGTAGACCTCGACGGCATTGGAGCCGACGTCGCCCGACAGGCCGAACAGGTGGTCCTCGAACAAGCGCTTGGGCGCCACGTTGCCGCTGCGCCGCAGCAGGATTTCCAGAACGGCGGTCTCGCGCGCCGGGAAGGCGCGCACCGCGCCGTTGATGATCACCTGGCGGCCCTCGGTGTCGAGCGCCACGTTGCCGAAGGTCAGTCGTCGACCGAGCAGATTGTCGGAACGCCGCAGCAGCGCCTGCAGGCGAGCCAGAAGCTCCTCCATGGCGAAGGGCTTGGCCATGTAGTCGTCGGCCCCCTCGCGCAGGCCGGCGACACGGTCGCTGACGCCGTCGCGCGCGGTCAGCATCAGGACGGGCGTGGGATCGCCGCGCCGGCGCATGTCGCGCAGCAGGTTCAGGCCATCGTCGTCGGGCAGGCCACGGTCGAGCACGATCGCGGCATAGCGCATGGTGGCGAGCGCATGGGCGGCGTCGGCGGCCGTGCGCACGGCGTCGGCGGAGAAGCCGCCCTGCGCCAGGCCCTTCTTCAGCAAAGCCACGAGTTCGGCGCTGTCCTCGACAAGAAGGACCCTCATCGGGGCGGTCCTCCTTTCCTTCCACCAAGTTGCCCTGTCTCGATCCTAGCACGGCTTGCCTTCTCAGGACGCCCGCCGGCAGCTACATCTTGCAGCGGTGACACCTTCAGACGAACTTCTGGACCTCGGCGACCGCCGCCTGCGCCTGCGCCGCCTCGTGCCTCGGCAGGCCGACGGATTCGACCGCACGACCCTGGTGTTCCTGCACGAGGGGCTGGGCTGCATCGAGATGTGGCGCGACTTTCCGCAGAAACTGTGCGACGCCACGCGCTCGGCTGGCCTCGTCTATGACCGCACCGGCTACGGCGGCTCGAGCCCGTGGCCGGCCGCCCCCGGGCTGCACTACATGGAAATCGAGGCCGACGAGGTTCTGCCGCGCCTGCTGCGTGCGCTCGGAATCGAGGATTGCGTGCTGGTCGGGCACAGCGACGGCGGCACCATCGCGCTGAACTACGCGGCGCGCGATCCCGAGCCGCTGCGCGCCGTGGTGACGCTGGCGGCCCATGCCATCAACGAGCCGGTGTGCGTCGACAGCATCGTCAAGGCGCGCCAGGCGTTCGCGACGGGTGACCTGCGCCGGCGGCTGATGAAGTACCACGGCGCCAACACCGACGGCGCCTTCCACCTGTGGTCCGACGCCTGGGTGGCGCCGGGCTTCGAGCCGATGGACGCCGACGGCCGCCTGCCCGGCGTCGTCGTGCCGGTGCAGGCGATCCAGGGCGAGGACGACGAATACGGCAGCGAGCTGCAGCTCGGCATCATCGCCGGCAAGGTCGGCGGCTACTGCGAGACGCGCCTGGTGCCGGACTGCGGCCACAGCCCGCACCTGCAGCAGCCGGCGTACGTCCTGTCCGAAATCACCCGCTTCATCGCCCCGCTGGCGGTGGTGGGTTAGGTCTTCTTGTTCCGGACCGCGCGCGTCCTCACGCGCTCATGAGCGCGCGGTCCGGAAGATTAAAGCCGCTTCAGCTCGGCGGCGGCAGCCCAGTTCAGCTCGGACACCGTCGGGCAGCGGGCCTGGGTCAGCTGGAGCTGCTCGCGCGCGCGCTGCTTGTCGCCGCGGCGCAAGGCATCCATGCCCATGAAGAACGCGGCGGCGCACTTGCCGTTGGTGCGACTGGCGGCGTCGTCGGTCTCGGCCACGACCGCGAGCTCGCCGGCCGGCATCCTGCCCAGCAGGAACTTGGCGATCGGCGCAGGCCACTCGCTGAGATCCTCGTTGCCGACCTCCTTGGCGAGCAGGCTGCGTGCATCGCGACGGGCGCGGACCTGCGCGGCGTAGCGCCACAAGAGCGGTCCCAGCCGCGCCCTGAAGGTCGTGCGGCCGCTCAGCGTGGCGTCGAAGTCGTCGGCCGCCTGGGCATACTGGCCGAGATCGAAATGGGCGTGGCCGCGATAGTAGAGGGCGGTGCGGCGGTCGGCAGGCGAGGTCGAGCCGGCCAACGCCTCGTTCAGCAGGGCGAGCGCGCGCTGGAAGTCGGCGAGCTGCATGTAGACCCGGGCCTGGGCGATCACCAGCCACGAATCGCCCGGCTTTTGCTGCAGGGCGCTGTCGAGGGTGCGCAATGCCGCCGCGCGGTCTCCGCCTCCGGCCAGCTCTGGCAGCGTGCTCGACAGCACCAGCTGCCAGGTCGAGGGCAGGACCTTGCCCATCTGGGCGATGTCCTTCTGGCTGTCGGTCTGTCGGCCCAGGCGATTGAGCTGGTAGGCGCGGATGCTGAGATAGATCGACCGGTCGAAATCCGAGAGCCTGGAGCTCGCCAGGATCTTGTTCAGCGCCTCGAGCGTCGAATTCCGGGCATCGGACGGCAGGTTGGGCGCGACCGGCAGGCGGCCGAATTCGCGCGCCGAGGAATCCCACGCTTCGACGGCGTTGCGTTGCGCTGAAGCCTCGCCACAGACGGTCACGAGCAATGCAAAAGCCGCAAGAGTCCGGGCCATTTTCGGCTGCATTCGGGCAATCTGGCACAACGGGCCGGCGGCCGCATCCGCCGATTGCCTGTGCCCTTCCGTGCCCCTATTTTGCCACCCGCCCGCACGAGATCGACCGTCAGGAGTATCATCATGGCCGCCGCCCATCCCAATAGCTTCAAGGCTCGCAAGACGCTGAAGGTCGGCAACAGGAGCTATACCTATTTCAGCCTCAAGGCCGTCGAAAAGGAGGTCGGCGACCTCAGCCGCCTGCCGTTCTCGCTGCGCGTGCTTTTGGAAAACCTTGTCCGTCACGAGGACGGCACGACCGTCAAGAAGACCGACATCGCCGCCTTCGCCGACTGGCTGAAGAACGGCGGCAAGTCGGTCAAGGAGATCAACTTCCGCCCCGCCCGCGTCCTGATGCAGGACTTCACCGGCGTGCCGGCCGTGGTCGACCTCGCCGCCATGCGCGACGCCATGGGCAAGCTCGGTGGCGACGCCAAGAAGATCAACCCGCTGGTGCCGGTCGACCTCGTCATCGACCATTCGGTGATCGTCGACAATTTCGGCAACACCGGCGCCTTCAAGGCCAACGTAGCGCTCGAGTACGAGCGCAACCTCGAGCGCTACCAGTTCCTGCGCTGGGGCCAAATGGCGTTCGACAATTTCCGCGGCGTGCCGCCGGGCACCGGCATCTGCCACCAGGTCAACCTCGAATACCTGGCGCAGGTCGTGTGGACCAAGAAGGAAGGCAAAGAGACCATCGCCTACCCCGCCACGCTGGTCGGCACCGACAGCCATACCACCATGGTGAACGGGCTCGCGGTGCTGGGCTGGGGCGTCGGCGGCATCGAGGCCGAGGCCGCCATGCTCGGCCAGGCGATGCCGATGGTGCTGCCCGAGGTCGTGGGCTTCAAGCTGAGCGGCAAGCTGCGCGAGGGCGCCACCGCGACCGACCTGGTGCTGACCGTCACGCAGATGCTGCGCAAGAAGGGCGTGGTCAACAAGTTCGTCGAATTCTACGGCGAGGGCCTCGACGACCTGCCGCTCGCCAACCGCGCCACCATCGCCAACATGGCGCCGGAATACGGCGCGACCTGCGGCTTCTTCCCAGCCGACGACATCACGCTGGGCTACCTCAAGACCACCAACCGCGGCCCGGCCGCCAAGCTGGTCGAGGCCTACGCCAAGAAGCAGGGCCTGTGGCGCTCCAAGAAGTCGCCCGAGCCGATCTTCACCGACACGCTGCATCTCGACCTCGCCGAGGTCGAGCCCAGCCTGGCCGGGCCGAAGCGCCCGCAGGACCGCGTGCCGCTCTCCCAGGCGGCGTCGCAGTTCGTCGCCAACATGGAGAAGGAGTTCGACCGCAAGGACGACGGCAAGCGCGTAACGTGCGAGGGCACCGACTACGATCTCGGCCACGGCGACATCGTCATCGCCGCCATCACCTCGTGCACCAACACGTCCAACCCCTACGTCATGCTGGGCGCCGGCCTGATCGCGCGCAACGCGGTGAAGTTCGGGCTGAAGGCCAAGCCGTGGGTCAAGACCTCGCTGGCCCCGGGCTCGCAGGTCGTCACCGAGTACCTCGCGGCCTCGGGCCTGCAGAAGGACCTCGACAAGATCGGCTACAACCTCGTGGGCTACGGCTGCACGAGCTGCATCGGCAATTCGGGTCCGCTGCCCGATCCGGTGACTAAGGCGATCAACGACGCCGACCTCGTGGTCTGCGCCGTGCTGTCGGGCAACCGGAACTTCGAGGGCCGCGTCAATCCCTTGACCCGCGCCAATTACCTCGCCTCGCCCATGCTGGTCGTGACCTATGCGCTGGCCGGCTCGATGAAGATCGACATCACAAAGGATCCGATCGCCATCGGCAAGGGCAACAAGCCGGTCTACCTCAAGGACCTGTGGCCGTCGAACGTGGAAGTCCAGAAGCTGGTCGACAAGTACGTGACCGCCAAGGCCTTCAAGAAGCGCTACGCCGACGTCTTCAAGGGCGACAGGTTCTGGCGCGGCATCAAGACCAAGCCGACGCTCACCTATTCATGGGACGACAAGTCGACCTACGTGCGCAATCCGCCCTACTTCGACGGCATGGGCAAGACGCCGGGCTCGATCACCAACATCGAAGGCGCGCGTCCGCTCGGCCAGTTCGGCGATTCGATCACCACCGATCACATCTCGCCCGCCGGCTCGATCAAGAAGGACAGCCCGGCCGGCAAGTACCTGATGGAACACGACGTCGAGGTGAAGGATTTCAACCAGTACGGCACGCGGCGCGGCAATCACGAGGTGATGATGCGCGGAACCTTCGCCAACATCCGTCTCAAGAACGAGATGGTGCCGGGCATCGAGGGCGGCTTCACCCACCACTACCAGACCGACCAGCCCGAGCCGATCTACGACGTAGCGATGCGCTACAAGAAGGAGCACACGCCGCAGATCCTGATCGCCGGCAAGGAGTACGGCACCGGCAGCTCGCGCGACTGGGCGGCCAAGGGCGTGAACCTGCTCGGCGTGAAGGCCGTGGTATGCGAGACCTTCGAGCGCATCCATCGCTCGAACCTGGTCGGCATGGGCGTGCTGCCGCTGCAGTTCAAGGACGGCATGACGCGCAAGACGCTCAACCTCACCGGCCACGAGAGCTTCGACGTCGGCGGCATCGAGGGCGGTCTCAAGCCCGGCATGGACGTGCCGCTCACCATCCATCGTCGCGACGGCACCAAGGAGACGGTGACGCTGACCTGCCGCATCGATACCGCCGAGGAGATCGAGTACTTCAAGAACGGCGGCGTGCTGCACTACGTACTGCGCAACCTCGCGCAGGCGGCATAGGCGACAACACCATGGCGACGACGGGGCTGGCCAGTCACTTCGTCGTCATGGCCGGCAACAATGCCTGGTCGAACCATCGGCTTCTGACGGCGGCCAAGGAGCTGACGGCAGAGGAATTCGCGGCGCCGCGCACCGGCTTCTTTCCGTCGTTGCGCGCCACCCTGAACCACATCCTGTGGGTCGACATCTATTACATCGACGCGCTCCGTCGTGATCCGACGGTGCTGGCGCGCTACAACGACCCGCCACCGGACTTCCCCGATGCCCACCGGCTCTACGACGCCCAGCGGCTGAGCGACCGTCGGCTGATCGAGTTCTGCGAGCAACAGACCGACCAAAGCCTGGCCGAAGGTCTGGTCCTGCCGCGGCCCAACCGCACGCCGCCGCCGTCCAGCGTCGCCTCGATCCTGGAGCATCTGTTCCAGCACCAGATCCACCATCGCGGCCAGGCCCACGCCATGCTGAGCAGCACCAGGGTGAAGCCGCCGCAGCTCGACGAGTTCTTCCTGGCCGGCGAAGAGCATCTGCGGCGCGACGAGCAGCGGCTGCTCGGCCTGCCAGTGCGCTGATCGGGCGTGATGCGACCGCGTTCCTCCTTTGCCGGCGCCGCCATCGAAGTGAGCGACCTCGGCCGGTCGGTTGCCTTCCATCGGCTGTGGCTGCCGATGCTGGGGTTCCATCGCGTCTGGGCGGGCAACGACCGCGTGATGTGGTCGCGCGGCTACGATCACTTCGTCATGCGCCAGGCCAAGGAAGGGATTTCCTACGGCCCGGGCGCGCTGTGGCTCGCGGTATCGGCCGAGAGCCGCGCCCAGGTCGACCAGGTGTTCGCCGAGCTGCGTGACGCCGGCGCGGAGATCCTGCAGCCGCCCAAGGAGCTCGATTACTTCGCTCCCGGCTACTACTCGGTGGCCTTCCGCGATCCCGACGGCGTGCCGATCGAGGTGGCGCATCGCTGGGCCGAACTGCCGGAAGTGGCCGACGCCGAGCAGGTCCAGGTGCCTGGCCACGGCGTCACCCTGGGCGGCTACTTATTCAAGCCGCAGGCCGGCGCGCCGCCCTATCCGGCGGTGATCCTGCTGCATGGCTTCGCCGGCCATGCGCACAACATGGTCGGACTGGCGCGGACCTGCACGGCCAATGGCTATGCCGCGCTGGCGCTGTCGCTGCGCGGCTGGCTGGGTTCCGAAGGCGAGAGCGACCAGGGCCTGCGCCAGCCACTCGACGTCCTGGCGGCAATCGACTGGCTCGCCAAGCGGCCGCTGGTCGACAAGGAGCGCATCGCCGTGGTCGGCGCCTCGATGGGCGGCCAGGTGGCGCTGCTGGCGGCCGCGCACAAGCCGCCGATCCGAGCCGTCGCCTCGTTCTATGGCCCGACCGACCTGGCGCGCTGGCGTGAGGCCAACCCCTTCATCCGCGACTATCTCGACGATCTCTGCGGACCGGAGGGACTGCCGGTGCGCTCGCCGATCCTGCGGGTGGCGCAGATCGACGCACCGGTGCTGCTGGTCCATGGCGACCGCGACGAGAACGTGCCGGTCGAGCAGGTGCAGGCCATGGCCGAGGCGCTGAAGGGGCACGGCAAGGAGGTCGAGACTTTCATCGTGCCAGGCGGTACGCATTTCTTCACGGAGCAGCAGAACGCTGCCACCCGTCGTAAACTGTTCGAGTTCCTGCGCCGCCATCTCAATCGGAGCTGATCTTTCATGCGCGTGTCAGAAGCCATCAACTCCCGCCGCTCGATGCGCATGTTCAAGTCCGATCCCGTACCGCAGGCCGACATCGAATGGATCATCTCGACCGCGAGCCGCGCCGCGTCGAACGGCAACCTGCAGCCGTGGAAGCTCTACGTGACCACGGGCAAGGCGCGGCAGCGCCTTTCGGCGGCGATCCTCAAGGCGATGGACGACGGCGACAACGGGCCGGGCGCCGAATACAACGTCTATCCCAAGGAGTTCACGGCCGTGTACGACGCGCGCCGCAAGCTCGTCGGCAAGCAGCTCTACACCCTGCTCGGCGTGCCGCGCGGCGATGCCGCGGGCATGCTGAAACAGTTCCGCAAGAACTACGATTTCTTCGACGCGCCGGTCGGCATGATCCTGTGCGTCGAGCGGCGCATGGGCAACGGCCAGTGGATCGACTGTGGCATCTTCCTTGACCAGCTCATGCTGCTGGCGCGCGAGAAGGGCCTGCATACCTGCCCGCAGGCCGCCTTCAGCCGCTATCAGCACGTCGTCCGCCGCGAGCTGAAGGTGCCCGACGAGGAGGTCGTGATCTGCGGCCTGGCGCTGGGCTATGCCGATCCCGATGAGATCCCCAACAACCTGATCACCGAGCGTGCGCCGCTCAAGGATTTCACGGCCTGGTTCCACGAATGAACGCTGGGCGAGATTCTCTCGCCGCCGCCGCGGCCTTTTGCGGCGGCATCGGCTTGTACGGCCTGCTCTACGTCATTTTCCTCTTCGCCGATGGCCCGCCGATCGGGCCGCATGTCGGTGTCCTGTTCCCCGACTTCCTGGTGTTCCACGCCGCGGCTCGGGCCTTCTTCGAGGGCAAGCTGGCGCTGGTCTACGACATCGACGCCTTCACGCGCTTCCAGGTCGCAACCTATCCCGACCGTCTGCCTCCTTCGACCTTCTTCCGGCCGTTCTTCTATCCGCCGGTCTTCCTGCTGATGCTGCTGCCGTTCGGCCTGCTTGCGGTGACCAAAGCCTTTGCCGTGTTCATGGCGGTGACCGCCGCTCTGGCCACCGCTCTCGAAGGGCGGCGCGACCTGTGGGGCTGGCTCGCGATCGTCACTTCACCCGCGGCGGTGTGGGTCGTGGTGGCAGGCCAGAACACCTTTCTCAGCATTGCGCTTCTCTATGGCGGCCTGCACCTGCTCGAGCGCGCGCCGCTCGCCGCCGGCGTGCTTCTGGGTCTGCTGAGCTTCAAGCCGCAGATCTGGGTGCTCGTGCCGCTCGCCTTGCTGGCGGCGCGACAATGGCGGGCATTCGTTGCGATGGTCGTCACCGTTGCCGTGCTCGCATTGGCAAGCCTTGCCGTGTTCGGCCTCGATTTCTGCCTCGCCTACCTCGACGCCATGCGGCTTGCGGGATCGTCCCAGATCGCGGAGACGATGTTCGAGCGCGTCTATATGCACATGACGACGCTGTTGGCCGCGGCACGCATCGTCGGCCTGTCGCCCGGCATCGCAGGCGCCATCCAGCTCGCCGGCGCCCTTCTGGCGATAGCGGCCGTGTGGCACGCTTTCCGCCATCATGGTCCCGGCGTTGCGCGTACGTCGGTCTTGGTGACGGCGACCTTCCTGGTGTCGCCCTATACGCTGAACTACGATCTGCTGCTGCTGATGCCGGTCGTCGTCGCCCTGTTTCGGCTGGGAGCGGTGCAGGGCTTCTACCCCGGAGAGCGTCTGGTCCATGTCGCGATGTGGCTGATCCCGACCATGGGCTTGATCCTGAACCGGCTCGATTTGCCCGTGACGCCCCTGCTCGTCCTGCTGCTCGGAACCATCGCCTGGGTGCGCCTGCACGACGCGGCCAAAGTCGAATTGCCGAAGCCCGCGACGGCGAGCTAAAACCCAGTGAATTCACTGCGGAATGCAGTCGGGAGGGAATCGAAATGGCCGATGAACTGATCGACGTCAGTGCCAACTGGGCTAAGCGCGCCTATGTCGACGACGCCAAATACAGGGCGATGTACGAAGCCTCGATCAAGGATCCCGCCAAGTTCTGGGGCGAGCACGGCAAGCGCATCGACTGGATCAAGCCTTACAGCGACGGCGCGGTGCGCGATGTCGACTATACCGGCAACGTCCACATCCGCTGGTACCATGACGGCGTGCTGAACGTGTCGGCCAACTGCGTGGACCGGCATCTCGCCAAGCGAGCCGACCAGACGGCGATCATCTGGGAAGGCGACGATCCGTCGAAGTCCAGGCACATCACCTATCGCGAACTGCATGCCGAAGTCTGCCGCATGGCCAATGTGCTCAGGGAACTCGGCGTCAAGAAGGGCGATCGCGTCACCATCTACCTGCCGATGATCCCCGAGGCGGCCTACGCGATGCTCGCCTGCACGCGCATCGGTGCGATCCACTCCGTGGTGTTCGGCGGCTTCTCGCCCGACAGCCTCGCCAATCGCATCGTCGACTGCGACAGCAACATCGTCATCACCGCCGACGAGGGCCTGCGCGGCGGCAAGCCTGTGCCGCTCAAGGCCAACACCGACGAGGCGATCACGAAGGCGCCGGGCGTGAAGAAGGTGCTGGTGGTCCGCCACACCGGCGGCAAGATCGCCTGGAATGCCGACCGTGACGTGTGGTGGCACGAGATCGCGGCCAAGGTGCCGGCGGAATGTGCGCCCGAGCCGATGGGCGCCGAGGATCCGCTGTTCATCCTCTACACCTCGGGCTCGACCGGCAAGCCGAAGGGGGTGCTGCACACCACCGCCGGCTATCTCGTCTATGTCGCGATGACGCACGAATACGGCTTCGACTACCACGACGGCGACGTCTACTGGTGCACGGCCGATGTCGGCTGGGTGACGGGCCATTCCTACATCCTCTACGGCCCGCTCGCCAACGGCGCGACGACCCTGATG
>JAEZHS010000760.1 GCA_023436825.1 Pseudomonadota bacterium
GACAGGGCGACGCCGTTGGCCTCGTAGCGATGCTCGGTGCCGCCCTCGGCCTTGGGCACGGCCTCGTCACAGGCCGCTGCGGCCGCGGTGAGATAGGCCGTGTCGATATTGGCGTAGGACTCGGCCATGCCATAGGTCGCGTCGGCCAGGTAGTCGGCCAGGCAGAGCGCCGAATTGGCGCTGTAGGCGGTGGTCGCGGTGCGCGGGTCGTAGACCTTCTTGCCGCGCACGATGAAGGCGACGTTGGGGATCCCCGACGAGAAGGTCTTGGCGCCGATGCTCTGTTGCCCGGGCTCGCCCGGCGCCGAGGGGTTCCAGGTGAACACCGCCCGGGCATAGGCGATGCCGCGCAGGCGGTGGTTCGGCGTCCACACGTCGCCGCACTTGCTCAGCAGCAGGGCGTCGGCCGTCTGGTTTGGGCTACCGAGATGGAAGGCGAAGTTGACGTAGCCGGCGAACGGTCCCGAGGTGACGGTGCCGCTGCCGTCGAGGCTCACGATCTCGTCGTTCAGCATGACCTGGTCGACCGCCTCGATCTCGTGACCGGCGATCAGGTAGACCGCATAGACCTCCTGGTTCATGTTCCGCGAATGCATGAACCCGTAGACGCCGCCGACGCGCGTCTTGCCGTACACGATCTGCCGCGGCGGCGCCGCCTGGCGCGCCGTGACCTTCACGCTGGCGTCGGTGTCGACCGATGACGCCGACTGCTGCGGCCCGCTCCGGGCACCGCTCTTGGGCATCAGGGCCTGGCCGAGGAAGCCGAGGCCGATGGACAGCGCAACGTTGATGGCGATGGTGGTCGCAACTACAGCCACCGACGCGGCCGAGGCGGCTGCGGATAGACCGAAAAGAACGGCGCCAACCACGGGAACTGGAATTGCGTATGCTGGCGCCGGCATCAAAAGCCACAGGGCGAGCGTGAACAATCCAACCAACAGCATCAACCCACCTCCCAGCTAAGCAACGTCCAATCATCGATGGGCATCACAGTCAGACCATCTCGCGATGGAAGGACTAGGGTCTCTCCGGTGCTCACGCCCAACACGCCCACCATGCCCTTGCCAACGAACACCAGGTCGCCGCGTCGAACACTCGTAGGTCGGGATTGTGAGGCGCCGAGGATCCGGTCTAGGGCGACGTTGAGGCCGCCTTCGGCTTCGACCGCCCTTCTGGCTTGTTCCTGGCTGTTCCAGGTGACAGGCCAGATATGGACGCCGGTCACGGCATGAACCGCGCCCAGGCCGAAGCTGATCGCGTCATTCGCTCCCCAGATGTATGGAACGTCCCGGCGCAAGTTCAGGTATTCGAGCAAGCGCCGATCCCAATCTGACAAGCGGTGCAACGCCTTGCGATCTGGCCCATGTGGTGGAGTGGAAGCGTCGAGCGGCATCAGGAGCTCTCCAAAGCCGCGCGGCCCTGAGCCATGATCTCGCTCATCATGCGTCGCACGGCCTCGTGCTGTTCAGGCGAGAGCGCTTTTCCGACCGCCTGGGCGACACGATGGCATCGTTCGACGATCAAGCTGTCGTCGATCGATTCCGCCGCAAGGCGGAGGTATGCCAACAGCTTCGGCGCAGGCATGTCGATGCGCATGCCCACCATTGCGGCGTTGAACGCAGCGCGGCTGTTGCCTCGTGCCGTGCCGTCAGTCAGCAGGTCCAGCGCCACCGGCAAGTTCTGCTTCACCCCATGGCCCAGGGCGTACATCGTGCCGACCAGGAATAGCCCCTCGTCGTCGCGTCGGTCGGCAAGCAGTTTCCAATGGAGGAAGGCGCCCCAGTAGTCTCGAGCTCGGTACGCTCGCAAACCCAGCGCCAGCGGGCCATTGATCACCGCCGCCGCAGACGGAATGCTCGGCGGCAACAGCGCGATGTGAGGACTGTCGGGACGGAAGTGCATGGTCATTGCTCGCCGTGCACCTCCGCCTTGATATGGAGCACGATGGCCCGGCCGCGCTCGTACGCCTCGCTGAACTTCGGCTTGACGTTGGACTTGCCCAGGGCACGCAGCGCCATGGCTCGGCCGCGCTCGTACGCCTCGCTGAACTTCGGCTCGACGTTGGACTTGCCCAGGGCACGCAGCGCCATGGCTCGACCTCGCTCGTACGCCTCGCTGAACTTCGGCTCGACACCAGACTCGCCCAGGGCGCGACCTTGCTCGTAAGCGGAGCGGGGCGGCTCTGACACGGTCGGGAGGTGCTGCGCCGGTGGCAATTCAGCCGCGGGCGCCATCTTGCCGGAGGCGCTTGATGGTTGCAGGCCACCATCAACACCGCGGGTAACCCGAACTGCCGGTTCATGTTCCCGACGATCGGCGACGCCAGCCAGAATATCGGCCGCGTGCTGATCGTCGAACACCCGTGAGGATAGCCAGATTTGTCGCGGGGCCGCGATTTGCTGGCCCGAATCGATCACTTCGCCGGCGTCGCTTTCGCCGAGGTCGCGAACGCCACTGCCGATGCCACCGATCAACCACCCCATCCGGCGCTGGGTCTCCCATTCCTCTGCCGTCATGCCTTCCGGCACGAAGGGCTTGCCTGGTTTGCCCATCACCATGACATCAGCCTCATGCTGGTGACGAACGCGGCGTGCACCTAGAACGCTCCCTTCACCCGCGGGTCGCCGCGGCGGCGTTTCAGCAGGATGGCCGCCTGTGCCCCCTCGCGTGCGGCGCGCTCCGTCGCTGCGAGGCCCTGGCGATACTCGGTCGAGGTCACGTACTGGCCGACATGGACGGTCTGGTTGATGACGATCGTGTCGCCCCCGCCGCCGCCACCCAGCTTGTGGTTCGGCACGATCGTGCCCGAGGTGCGCGGACGGAAGATCTCGGGCCCCTGCTCGCCGACCAGGCGCGTGTCGCCGGCCTCGATGTCGCCGCCGCTCGCCATGCCGAAGAAGTTGGGCACGCCGTTGGTGATGCCGGCGCCCGAGCCGATGGCGGCGTCCGCGAAGCCGCCGGCATTGCTGCCGCCGCCCAGGCCGAGGAAACCCAGGATGCCGCTCATGCCGCCAGCCGCGCCCCACAGCTGCGACGCCGCCGCCCGCATCTCCATCTGTGCGATGGTCAGGAAGAAGCTGCCGAGCAGGCGGTTGAGGTTGACCTCGCTATTGGTCACCAGCGCGTTCAGCGCCTGATCCATGTTCGACATGACGCTGTCGAACACCTTGCCGCCCAGCGCGAACTCGTTGTTGGCGCGGGTGAACTGGTTCTGCGCGTTCGCCCAGCCGGCGAAGAAGGCATCGATGCCGCCCATCAGGCCGATGTTGCGCAGCCGCGCGTCCTCGGTCACCCGGCCGAGATCGATCATCGCGACGGTGTAAGCCTGCAGCGACAGGCGGCCGGTATCGCGCGCCTCGGCGAGCTGGCTCTCGGTCTGCAGGAATTGCCGCTGGCCGTCGCCGTACTGGCGCTCGGTCGCGTCGGCCAGCTTCAGTGCGTTGATGAGCTTCTGGTAGCCAGACTCGGCCGTCTCGCGCAGCGTGATCTGCTCGCGCAGCTGCGGGATGCGCGGGTCGTTCCGGGCATACTTGCTGGCGGCCGCCTCGGCGTCGGCGATTTCCTTCTCGAGCTTGATCTGGCGTTCGAGATCGTCGAGCGGCAGCGGCTGGCGGGCGACCTTGAACAGCGCATCGAGCGCCGTCTGGGCGGCCCGCGCCTGCGTCTTGTAGAGCTCGAGGTTCTCGCCGATGCGGTCGCGCTTCTCGCCGCCGGCGCCGCCTCGGTTGAAACGGTCTCCGTAACGCGACCATTCGGCGATCTCGGCATCGATCGGCAGGGTGAAAAACCCCTGCTCCCTCTCCTTCGCCCGGGTATTGTTGCGCAGGCGCCGCTGGATCTCCCGAGCCTGAGCCTGCGCCAACGCGTCCTCTGCCTCTGTCAGCTCGGCCAGAGCGCTTTCCCCAAGGTTGTTTCGCGTGCGCTGCCAGCGTCCACCAACCGACGACTGCGCGCTGAAGCGCTCGGCATTCTGCCTGGCCCTCACAACTCGCTCTTCGAGATTTCTCAAGTCGGCGGCGGCGCGCTCATCCGCCGTGTCGCCGAACAGGCGCGAGGCCTGGCCGCCGGTGAGGATGTTGGCGATCTCGCGGATGGTCGGCAGTGCGGCGCCGGCGTTGACCTTGATCAGGTCGAGGCTGTCGGCCATCGACTTGAAGCCGCCCGAGAGCTGCTGCACGCCCCACAGGACGGTCGGACCGGCGAGCCGGTCGAGGTTGGCACGGAAATCGTCAGCCTCGCGCCTGGCGCGGTCGCTGGCCTTGGCCGTGTCGTTCAGACCTTGGACGGTGTCGGTCCCGATCACCGTGCCGGCACGACGCGCGCTTTCCGTGACCCTGTCCAGCCAGCCGCTGTTCGACCGCGCATAATCTGCGAGCTTGTCGAATTCCTCACCCCCCAGGCGCGAGGCGCGCTGCAGAGCCTGTACCTGCTCGGTGGTGAAGCCGGTGCGCTCGGCGAGCGCGCTTACCTGCACCGCCGTGGCCTGGATGCCATCTGCATAGTTGAGGACCTTGTCGACCACCCACAGGCCGGCCATCGCTTGCAACCCGCTTTTGACGAAGCCGATGGTGCCGGTGACGGTCTTCAGGCTCTTATCGATCTCGTCGAATGGCCGCTTGAGCGCGAGATTGTCGAGGACGGTTCCGACCTTGCCGAGCGGATCCTTGATCGCGCCGACCGCCTTGTCGGCGGCCTTCGCCTGGTTGATGAACTCCTGCCACGCCGGCCCGCTCAGGTTCTGGCCGACCAGGGCGAAGGCGTATTGGGCGTCAGTCATCGATCTGGTCCTCCGATGCGCCGCGTGCGTTCGCGGTGACCAAGTTGGGCAGGCTGTTGGTGATGGCGACGCTCAACCCCACGCGCCATGTCAATCTGCCCCTATCCAGCGGCCAAAACTCCAACCGCTTTTCGCCGGGCCCGCACAGCGACGAGCCGAGGCACAGCATCGTGATCTCGCGCCCCTGCGGATCTTCCGCCAGCACGACGTCGCCGCGCTGTGCCTCGAGGTGGTTATGCGATGGCGGCGCCCGCATTGCCTTGGTCCACAGGCCGGTGAGCCCGCCTTCCTCCTGCAGCACGCGCATGGCCTCCATCGCCGTCGACCACGTCACCTCGGGCCACACCTTGCGGCCGGTCATGGCCTCGATCGCGTCGAAGGCGAACGTGCAGCAGTCGTTCTCTTTCCATGCGAACGGCATAGCGCGGCGGCTTTCGACGAAAGCGTCGAGTTGTTCCGGCCAATCGTCGAAGCGGCGCAGAGGCGCCATGCCTGATGTGAGATTGCGGCTCAACTCAAGTACTCCCAAGCATCAGAGAAAGGTGTCGGCATGCAACCCTTTCGGTTCTTCACATGAGGGGCATCCAGGTGACTGTGAAAACCTGACGCCCCGCCCGCGAGGGCGTTACCGAGGGTTGCTTGGTTCGCTGCGATCGCCGACGGACCGCCTGCGTTGCGCTCGCGGGCTGGAGACCGTGTGCTGGGAACAACTTCACGTTTTGAGAAGTGCTGGTGCAGGGCAAGCCCACCAAGAGGCAACGCTATGGGGGTAGCGATCCACCTCCTGGTGGGCAGCCCGAGCGCAGGCATCCATGATGCCGCGCTCCGACCAGTTGATGCTGTGGCCGCAACATCAACTGGAACATCAATCGACCAGGGAAAAAATGAAGGGAAAAGTCCAGACCTGCCGCGGTTCGAATTACTCGTGTGGGGTCCCCGGGTGGAAGGCCCCACGCGACCCGACCGACAAGCCCCGACGATGAACGATGCGATCGTCACCATGGCCGGTGATCACTCCGTCGGCTGGTCGAGGATCAGGTCCTTCATGCGCGAGAGACGGTCGGCTGCGGCCGTCCGCGTCGGGTAGAAGCCGGGCAACTTGAAATCCGCGACGCGGGGCAGTTCGAAGAGATGGAAGGTGTTCGGTTGCCCACCATCGTATCCGGCCTGGCGAGGCAGCATGTCGTGAGGTGAGGGGAATTGACGGCGCCCCGCGCTGGCCAGGATCTTGTTCAGCCTCTCCCGCTCGTCTTCGGCAGCCTTCAGGCCCGCGAGCACTTCGGCCAAGGCCGAAGCGGCTTCGTGCAAATGGCAGTAGCGGTCCCGGAGGGCGGCCTGTAGAGCCTGAGCTTCGAGGTTCGTGGCCTCGACGTGGGCCCGCGCCTCGCGCTCTTCGGCAACCTTGATCTGTCGCTCGAGCTCGGCCTTCGCGGCGGACTGACGCTCGGCCTGACGGTAGGCAGCGTTGAGCCTCACGTCCAGCTCGTCCAGCTCCGGGTCGCTGCCCTCCAACAGGAGCAGGCCGCGCCGCTCGGCCTCGAGCTTGTCAACCGCGCGCTCCGCTGCCGCCGGGTCCAACGATGCGAGCGCGTCGCGGAGTTCTGCCACGGTCGCGGCAGGCTTTCGCAGGAGGCTGAAGACGGCTGCAGCGATGCTGGAGAGGATGGACGACACGGGCAGCGAAGCTCCACTTGGGTTTGGAGCCTCGAATTCTGATCGCGATCGTCGCTCCTGCCGACCTACAGAAATGATCAGAAATGAACAGTTTTGATCAGGCGGCGGGGTCGATCGGTGGATAAGGGCGGCGATCGAGGTAGGCGTGGACGCGGCTTAGGTCGACGCGCCACCGACCGTCGACGAGATGCCCCAAGCCGCGGAGCTTGATCAACTTGATCGCCGTGACCCTGGACTGGCGCTGCAGCAGGGTCATGGCTCGATCGAGCGGTTGCCAATCCGGTGTCCACGCCGTCGGCAGCACCGCGCCAGGAGCGGCATCGGCTGCTGGCTCATGTAGCGCGGCGAGCGCCTCGGCAGCCGCTTGGTCGATCATAGCCTTCGCTTTTTCGCTAGCCGCCCGAAGGATTTGTTCGGCCCGCTCAGCATTGGACATCGCTCGATCTCCTGAAGTCAGAACCGATGGCAGGGCTTGGTCGGTTCGATTGGTCATGAGCGGATGCCTTTGCTGCGCCGGCTATGCCGCGCCCGGGCGGGCCTCGGAGCTTCGGCGAGAGTTTGATCAGAACCACCAGGATCAGCGGCAGGAGGGTCGAGGAGCAGATCCTTGGGAACTTGGCAGTTGGGAGCCCCAGGTGGTGATCCCCACGTGAAATGCCATGGCGCGCCTCTTCGCCAGATCGCGAGCCTCGTCTCCCACTTTGCGCGCTCTGGATCGGGTTTCGACGGCTGGAGACGATGTTGAGCCCCGGCTTGTCCTTGCCGAGCCTCATGCGCTGCAGAGGCCCCGGACAAGGTGCTAGCTCGTCGGTTGGTCGCCTTGCCACCCGGGATCGGGAGCAGCATCACCGGTTCAGCGGTCGCCCCCTCAGATATGTTAGAAGAGTATGTTAGGGCGACACTCTGCGTCGCTACCCCGGCGACACTCTGCGTCGTATGGGGCTCTGATTTGTCCCCATCCTCGGCAGATTTGTCCCCAGCCCATGCGACGCAGGATGTCGCTACCTCGGCAGATTTATCCCCATCCCAGACGACGCAGGATGTCGCTACCTCGGCTGTTCGGGGGTGCGCGCTTTTAAAGAAAATCCAATACCGGACGCCGATTCTAGTGCCCTTACGGCTTCGCCTCTCCTCCTTGAGCAGGCAACCAGCATCAACGAGCTTGTCGACGTGCCTCTGAACGCTCCGGGGAGTGATCCCGAGCTCGCGTGCCAGGCGTCGCTGTCCGGGGAAGCATTCGCCAGTCTCGGTATTCCTGTACTTGCACAGCAGGGTCAGCACGTCGCGGGGGGTTATTCGTCCAAGGCGAGGGTTGAATAGCGGCAGCCACGGCACCAAAGCGTAAGTGCCCGGAACAGTGGCGAACATACCGCCTGCACGAGCCAGACTGATCGTTGCAGGCGAAGTAAAGCGACCTCGATCGGGTCCTCCGAATCGAGTTCCTTTAGCTGAGGGAGGAGGAGGGCGGCGCGGCACTCAAAGCCTCTAGTGCACGACCAGGTAACCACAATCAGCCAACCGCCTTAGGCTGTGACGCACCCCTTTTTGTTGCAGAAAACTCTTCCTTTCCGCCTGCGAGACAACGCTGACGATGGAAAGCACTGCCAGCAATCGAAAGTCATCGTCTGTCAGTCGCCGATCGTGGATCGCGGCAGAAGGGATAACCGCGTAAGGGCCTTGGGGTGGACGGTGGCGCGGCATCCGTCTAGCAGCGAGCGCTGCTCTCCTGTCGCGCAGCGGCGGCGCACAACCATGCCGCGATCGACCGAGCTTCGCTCGCGCTGAACGATAGGCCCTCGGGGAAGCGTCCGTCGCCGCTCTGCCTCCAGAGAGAGATCCGGTTCGCGTCGACCGCGACGATCACTTCATCGCCACTCGGATCGACGGTGCAGGCAACTATCTCTTGCCCGCACACATTTTGCTGACGCGCTACAACTGTGACTTGCGCGCCGACGAATTCATCGTCATACATCCTTTCATCCTTTATTCGGGTTGGGCGCTGTAGGTGTTTCTTGATCGACACTTGCGGCGCCCTTTTTTTTGGCTCCGTTAACAGCACGTACAGCGAGAAACTATTCCCCCTTTAGCTTCCGCATGAATGGCACCGTGAGCACGCGGGTGCGACTGCCGAACGTCATGCTTGGAATCTCGCCACGCTGCACAGCGGCGTAGAACTGGCTACGGCCGACGCCGGTGATCTTGGCTGCCTCCCGAATCGACATAGTCAGGACAACCTGCTTCTGGGAGATCATCTCGGGTTGGTCTTGATTGGCTTCGATCATGCTAATTAGGTCCCTTCTCGTGATCGATAGACGAAAAAGATGGTAAAACTTCCCACTTGCGTCGGAAAGGGGAATTTCTCACGATCTTTAGACGGTAGTTGCCCACAAGGATGTGAAACATGGCCAAACGCGGGAGACCGCCTAAGACACCAGAGCCGGGGGGCCGAAAGGTTTCGCTCGGCCTGAAGGTTACGCCTGGTATCAAGGCAAGGATCGACAGTGCGGCGAAACTTTCTGGACGGACGCAAAGCCAAGAGGCCGAGGTTCGGCTCGAAAGATCGTTCGAACGCCAAGACCTGCAAATGGATGTGCTGCGCACAGCATATGGCCCTGAAATAGCAGGCTTGTTGACGCTGATTGGCGACACATTGAACGAGGTCCTGATCGAGTGTGTTCTGAGTCAAAAAGCCGCGCGGCGGCCTAGCCAACTGCCTCCGATCAGCGACCCAGCAGTGCTTCAGAAAGCAATAGGCGCGATCCATTGGCTTCTTGGAAAACTGCGCGAGAAGCTCCCGCCCGTTGATCCGAACGCTACGATCGGCGAGTCACGCCCAGGCGAGCGCGCAGCCCAACTCGTCTGGGAGGCTTTAGCTAGGCCACCTCGTCGATTGCGTGGCGAGGAGAAAGTCTTTGAGCAGGTTGAGCGGCACCTATCCGAGCAACGCGCGGCATTGGGTTCGCTGGCTCCAAAGGTCGATGTTGCATCCGACCCATGGACCTTGCGGAAGAAAGATTGGCGTTGAAGGTATCGGTTCGTCATCCCTCCATTGAGGGCCGCGCAGGCTGCTGGCTCGCATGTCGTCACCCTGTTTTTTAGGCATCGTCGAAGGCCCAGAGGTCCGACGCGCAAGGGACGTTTTCGACGTAGGGCTTTACCCCTTCAGCATCGGACATGCGGCCTTCCCTGGTCAGCACGAAGCGCTGGCCAGTGCCTTCGATGCGCACCAGGATTGGCAGCCGCTGGTCGGGTTCGATGCCGACGACGCGCACCTGATGGTGCTCGGGCCCGGTCGTGCGCAGCGGCCGGGTCCAGTCGGTTGTCTTCATGGCTCCGCCTTGTCCGCCGGCGAGCGAAACTCTCGCGCCGTTTTGCCCTGATCTTCCCAGCGATCAGGCATGCGGGGCCAAGGGAGTGGCGATGTCCAATTCGGCTCGTCGTCGCCATTTAGCTCTTCGTCGACATCGGGTTCATCGTCGCCGTTCTCTTCCGCGCAGCCATCGTCCTCGCGATCCTGGTCCGGCTCGTGCTCGGCCAGGTCGGCCTCAAAGGCCGCGAGCTCGTCGACCAGCCAGGCCGGCAGCTCGACCTGCAGGACGCCGGCGATCTCCAGCACGTTGACGGCGGGCCGCACCTCGACCATGTGGCCGCGCTCGACGATGTAGCGCAGCAGGATCCGCTCGCCATGGTCGAGCCGGCGCGGACAGAGCAGCGACCCTTTCTCGTAGCCCGCCGCCTTGGCGATCGCGCCCTTGGGTTTCGGATAAGTCAGGGGCTTACGGATGGCGTGCGACACGGTCACGCCTCCATCTGGCTGCGGACGTCGCGCAGCGCGCTTTCGAGCAATCGAAAATGCGTATGATTGAAAGGGTCATCCATCAACGCATGGACGATCGCCTGGAGCTTCAGTTCTACGCCGGCCAGGCTGGTGGCCAACGTGTCGATCACCGCATTTTCGGCGGCATAGAAGGAGTTTTGTGCATCATACCAATAGTCCGGCAACTCAGCCGCGGTGTCGACCTGCCGATCGACAACCTCAAAAGCTTTGCGCTGCCGCTGGCACTCGGCCCATGCCACCAACACGGGATCATCTGCTGGCTTATCGACGGCCGTTGCCGGCGCCGCCGGCGTCGAAGCAAGGACGGTGCTGGTGGCCAGCATCGGAAACAGCGAAAGGAAACGACGACGCGGCGGGCGAGCCGTGTTCGTGGCTGAAGACGTCGACATTTGTTGCGCTCCAGAGAAGGCTTTCTAGGCCTCACCGGTGATCGGCACCGGCACCGGGAGCTAGAAACCGGCTCTGGACCGGCGGGCTTCTTCCCCTCACGGGTATTGTATCCGCCGCACTCCCGGCAAATCGCGGGCGCAAAAATACCGACAGCTTTCGGGGTCGGCATTCCGCCAGAGTCATGCTGTTTCTAGCAGCATCGATATGCTGCGCCTGCCGGCCGACGTCGTCAAGGGCTAAGGTAGTTGGGTAGTGGTACAGTTTGACGGACGGCGCTGATCCGCTGCCTTTGACAAGCCGCCCTCACTATAAACTTCGTGCGCATTCACAAGACGCTTAAGATGACGCCTGCCATGGCCGCAGGCGTCACGCCCAAGCAGCTTTGGGAAATGGCCGATATGGTGAAAGTGCTGGAGGACTGGGAGGCAGAACAGCAAGCCGGGTGACTGGCGTTCAATTTTGGGGGATCGATCGATGAAAACTATTGTGGAGAGCAATTGGGACCTGCTTTGCCCGGTGCCGTGCGACATCATAGAAGATGCTCTACACGCTTGTCGGGCTCACGGCCGCGTGGCCTTCGGTAGCCAAATGGTCGAAATGTTCTACGACCCTAAGACGCAAGAACAACTCATCAAAGAAGGTAGAGCGGTCTACATCTACGTGTCGAGCACCGGGGGCAAATTCGACAAGAAGAGTCTCACCCACTTCACCCCTGACAAGGTCACCTATATTGCTACTTACCTAAAATGGTCGGAAGCTGACGACAGGGGCAAACACAAGAATCCGGCCATCAGACCGAAAAGCGCGCTTACTGATACTGCGGTAATCGGGTTCTGGGAGGTCGCTGATTTACAACCACTGCCTAAGAGTAAGTACATTGGCTTAAGAGGCCACATCCCTAGGCATCCTGAATATTATCCCTTAAAGGTCTCGTAACTTCCGTCTGACATCAAACTGTACCACTACCGCTAGTTGGGTGGCACCTAGTTTCCTTCTACGCCCGGCGGTAGCGGAGGCACGGCGCGCCCTTGGGGCACGATCATCTGTCGACTTTCATGTCACGGCCAAGGCGCCAAAGTTTCCCGTGAAACACCCCTCGACCTGTCGGACTGGCAACGCGAAGGCGCGCCTAATTCCTGCCGGATTACCAAAAGCGATTGCTGTTGATTGTGACACCCGCAACGGTGGACGAACCGAAGGTTCATTCTCCACACTCTTCCCCTTGAGAGGGGAAGTCCCAATGAGAACTTCAATCGCAGTCGCGCTGTCATGTGCGCTGCTGACGGTCGGCTGCGCACCATCGCCCGATAGCATCGCGCCGTCCTATGTAAGCGAGATCCCGTATCGCAGTTGGACGTGCGATCAGCTCGGCGAGGAGAATGCACGGCTCAACCAGGCGCTGGCGACGGCATCAACGCAACAGAGCAAAGCGCGCGAGAACGATACCGTCGGCATCATCCTCATAGGCTTGCCCGTAGGATCAATGTCCGGCCAGTCGATCGCACCACAGATCGCGCTGTACAAAGGCCAGCTGGAGGCTGTGCATCGCGCGTCGATCCGCAACTCGTGCCCCGAGATGACGCGCATTCTGCCTGCAGCGCCGGCAGTAACGCCGGCAGGGCAGGCTACGCCAGCCGAAGTGAAGACAAGCGCTCGCTAGATTGGTCTACGGTCGAGGTCACTGTGCACCTGTCGGACCTATGGCGACTATTGTTGACGCGCCTTCGTCGGTGGAGAAAAGCGGTGTCAGAATTCATAGCCAGAGCTACCGGCGTTTCGGCCGCAAGTGGATTTGCCTCCGCAGTGGGAGCGGCAACATCTGAAGCAACCGGAACTGCCGATGGTCGGCTCGTTGTCACTGCTACAGCCAACGTACGGCGGAATCTTTCCACTCGTTTATTAGTTGCTGCCCGGGACGCGGCTCGCAAGGTGCACGACGTGGAGAGAGAAAACGATGGAAAGCCGATTGGCGATTGGTATGTGGGTATCTCTGCGAATGTGCCGATCGCTGTAGTGATGGCGGCCGCGTCGATGGAAGCGCTTGCGAATGAAATTATCAAAAATTACCTAGATGATCCAAGTAAGCATCAGATCAGTGACGCTCGACAACAGTTGCTAAAGGATCTTCTCCAGCGGCGGGTCGGTCAACCGCGAGAGAAGTTTCAGCAGATCGCGCTGATCATTGACCGACGTCTGGATACTGGCTTGCAGCAGTGGAATGACGTGCGGCTGCTGCAATCGGTCCGTAGTATGTTCATGCACTTCAAGCCCGTGTGGGATAACGAACCAGTCCCGGATCAGAAGGCGTTCAGTGCCGTTATTCAGCGGGTCGGCGCGGTGAGCCGGATCTTTCCCAACGAGTATCCCGACGGCCTGTTTACCTATCGTGTTGCTCGATGGGCGGTCCAAACGGTGCCGGCGTTCTCAGCACACTTTTCATTGCAGTTAGGCCTAGAAGATACTTTTGGTAGGGGCCAGGACTGGTCATTGCCCGATGCAACAACGTAGGCGGCCCTTTCGTGGATCGCCGGCAGGGAGTGCGGCAGCTCGACCACTGATCTGCTTAACGCGATGCAGTGGGGCACCCGGGGCGGTTGGCGCATGCCCGCCGGTTGGGGCATAATCGCCAGCGCTCATCGTGAGCACCACGCCGTGAGGCGTCACAGCCCAGTCGATGGAGGGCCGAAAAATGGCCGCCGTAGAACCACGTTCAATTGTTTTGTGTGATGACTTGAACCTTGCCGAAGGCATGGTGCTTCAGGTCATCGGCTCTGTCGGCATCAGGCCGAACCGCGAGTTCAACCTCAGGGGCAACTGGTCGACTGATTCCAAGCCCGGGCGCGCGATCGAATTCCAGGACCATGGCTTTGCTGTCGTGGTAGAGGTTGAACGTAAGCGCTGGCTACTGACACACGATCCCCGACCGGTGCACCTGGGACCTGAGCGCTGCAGCTACTGGCAAGTCGAGCGCCAGTTGCAGTGACGAAAACAACCCGGCAACCGAGTCTGCCAGCGTTGTGTCACGCGTTTGCTGTTCTCCTCGCGGCACGCGTTGCCGACCCGGAACGCACCCAAAACGCGCGTGTCAAAAACGTGCCCAATGATCCTGCGTGTTGCTGCGCCGTTCTGCGCGAACCTGCGCGACGGTGGAAAATCCGCGCGTCGCGAAGTGAGGAATTTCAAACACTTGATGGCGGACCCGGCGAGATTCGAACTCACGACCTCTGCCTTCGGAGGGCAGCGCTCTATCCAGCTGAGCTACGGGTCCGGCGCGCGGAACATAGCGGAGGGGCCC